>JBKJPR010000172.1:0-3559 GCA_046594275.1 Sediminibacterium sp. | reverse complement strand
TTCCATTTCAAAGGTTACCCGGTCGCCTTCTTTGATCTGGGTACCATTGAGACCTGAAGAATGTACAAAAACATCTTTGCCGCCATCGCTGGGTGTTATGAAACCAAAACCTTTGGTTTCATTGAAAAATTTTACTGTTCCTTCCTGCATATTGATTGATTTAAGCTTCAATATAGTCCTTTTTTAATATTTTTTCAGTGATCCATATAAATTATTATCATTTATGATCCCTTAGATGGTTGTTCCTTCTACAAATCCTTTAAGTGAACTACCCAAGATAGATGTCCAGCCTTCAACAAAATTTTCTTTAGCGAAAGCAGGGTTATGCTGCGGGAAGGTTTCCAGTCCTTCGTGTGTCAGTTTCAACCTTGTCTGGTCACCTTCGGCAAATAATTCAAAAGTTACGACAGAGTTGCCCTCATAGCCATCGTAACGCCAGCTATAAGCCAGTTTTTTTTCAATAATCACTTCTGTGATCTTACAGATATGGAGATATTGTTTATCATCTTTTCCTGCTTCAAACCGGAATTCAAAACCTACTTCTGGTTTAAACTCTGCCAGGTCGAAATACCATTGCTTCATTTCATACTTATCGGTAATGGCTTTCCATACTTTTCCGACAGGAGCGTGGTACGTTCTTTCAATTACAAAGGGTGCGTTAGTCATTTTTATTTTTTTTATGTTTATGATGTAGGGTGATATTCGGGCTTGGCCAGGTATTCTTCCAGCCGGTCCATGGTCTGGTTGCCTCCCTCGATGGCGCCATATTCTTCCACCACTTTATTACGTTGTTCAACTGAAGGAAACAGGCTGTACATGGTAAGTTTGGTTTTACCATCCTGTTTTTCAAACGTTATAGTAACAGTGAACCGGTCGGGATCATCTTCCTCATCACTGCCATGTATATACACCAGGCGATTGGGTTCGGTCACTTCTATGAATACGATTCTGTTAGGATAATCTACGCCATCAGGACCATGCATAATGAAACGCCAGGTTCCACCAGCTTTCACATCCATCTGTTGAATGGTGTTTGTAAATCCGGTTGGCCCCCACCATTGGGCAACATGTTCCGGTTCCGTCCATACTTTAAAAACGAGTTCGCATGGTGCATTGAGTACGCGGGTGATAACAATCTCCCGGTCGGCAGTATCATGCATAATTTTTTTCCTGGTTTTCATTCGTGTGTTTTTATTAGTGTTGTAAAATGTTGTGCTGTGTTCATTTTCTTCTGGTATTCTTTTTCTTTTTAGCTTGTAATACACCCAGGTAAATTTCCAGGGCATCGAGTTTAGTGTTCCAGAATTGACGGTATTGTTCCACCCAGTCGGATACTTCATTGAGTTTCTCCAGGCGTGCCTCGCAATAGCGTTCCCTGCCTTGTTGGTTGATAACGATCAATCCGCATTCCCGCAGGATCTTGATATGCTTTGATATCGCAGGTCTGCTTACCGCAAACTGCTCAGCCACCGAATTTAAATTCAGCGATTGATGCGACAGCATATTCAGAATATCTCTTCTGGTCGGGTCGGCTATCGCCTGGAATACATCTCTTCTCATTTGTCTGGAGTTTAAATTAAGTAACCAATCGGTTACAAATATATAGGTAACCTTTCGGTTACACAAATTTATTTAAATTATTTGCCCAACATACCTGCGTGGGGTGCCTGGGTAGGCTTTTTTTGGAAAAAAATCCACAAAAATAAATAATTCGAATGCTTTTATTTAATCGGAGATGCTCCCGGGGAGATGGCATAATTATGTATGTTTTCAAACGTAATTATTCTTCCACTTAAAATAAGCACCATGAAAAACACAACTAAAAAAGCCGCTGTAAAAAAATCAGCGCCCGCATCAAGAAAGACATCCATCCCGCAAAATGGTAAGTCGACTGAACCTATGTTAAGAGAATTGTTTGTTGATGAGATCAAGGACATTTACTGGGCTGAAAAAAAATTAGTGGTCGCTTTGCCCAAAATGCAGAAGGCATCTTCCTCTGCCGAATTACAGGATGCTTTTGCAGAACACCTCGAAGTAACTAAAGAACATGTAAGCCGCCTGGAGCAAGTGTTTGAATTGCTGGGCGAAAAAGCGCAGGCCAAAAAATGCGAAGCCATGGAAGGCCTGGTAAAAGAAGGAGAAAGCATTATTGAAGATACAGAAGAGGGTACTGCTACCAGGGATGTTGGTTTAATCCTTGCCGCACAGAAAGTAGAACACTATGAAATAGCTACGTACGGCAGCCTCACCAGACTGGCTAAAACACTGGGACTTCAAGAGGTAGCCGGGATATTGTATTCAACACTGGAGGAGGAAAAACAGGCGGATGAGTACCTCACCGGCATTGCTGAGAACCATGTCAACTATCAGGCCCTACAGGAGCAGGAATAAGGTCTGCGTTAGTTGAAAAAACAAAATGTAACGGATATTTATTGAACGGCGCTTATATAACATTGGCGCCGTTCATTTCTAATTCGATTCCGCTTATTATAGCTGGAATGAATAAGTAGTGGCCAGCGTTGTTCACTTTGGGTTTAAGGATGATCAGGCATAATCCAAATGGGATAGATATGCGTGCGCACTATTCACTTACGCAATGATTAAGCATTTTTCTTCCAAGCACCTGATACTCTTCCATTTTATTAGGTTTTACATAATATGCGCTGGCGCCTTTATTAAGGCAGTCTGTTTTATAACGGAGAGCGCTGGAGGTACTCCATATGACTACTGGTATTGTTTTGTAGCGTGGTTCTGAGGAGAGGCGATTCAATACTTCTGCACCCGACAGGAGGGGCATATTATAATCAAGTATAATGAGACAGGGAAGTTCTTCAGCAGGGCAGGCCCCTAACCAGGCAAGGACTCCAGTACCATCAGTAATGCTATGCACCCGGGTTTCCGGGGCTATTTCGAGTAAGGTTTCTGTAAGCAATGTCCTATCCTCCGGATCATCATCGACCAACAATATCGAAATGGATTTTAAAAGCATATTGCTATATGAATAAATCAGGAAACAAGATACTAAATTCCTGAGAAAACATGCTTTGCCTGGCATGAAGTTTTTAAAAATGGTGTTCGGTATAGAAAAACAACCCATGAAAACACACCGGAAATGCAGCCTGTAGTATCCGGAACCCAATTTTTGAGAAAGCCCGCGAGTCCGATTCTACCGTGGCTAGAAAATCTGACCGCCCCAGGAGGAATAAGCAGGGCATAATTTTTTCATTAAAAATGAATAAAGAAGGCGATGAAAGCAAATAGCCTGGCAGTTTTCAGCGAGTTACTCGCTGAACTGGATACACTCGATAAAGAACCTGTAGAGATAAATGGTAAACAATTAAAAGCCAGTCAGTGCTATCATATAGGCGTAAATCCCACGCATGTACTTTTCAATACGAATTGCCCTGCAAGCCTGAAAGAAAAAGTAAATACGATACTGGCGCGTTATCGCCTGATCAATGAATAAACTGGTATAAAAGAATAAGCCTAAACAGGCAGTACAATGGTATGGTTTGCCTGCCGCTTCGCCATATAGGTGGCAATATTAGCTGCGATAATA
>JBKJPR010000022.1:0-4000 GCA_046594275.1 Sediminibacterium sp. | reverse complement strand
GTACTGTCTACCGTAACTTTTTCCACGTTATCCGTGCTGTTATCACCCGGAATCGCTGGAGAGGAAGGACTGTTTACATTTAATGTCCAGGGTAAATAGGTTCTGAGAGAAGCGCCGGTTCCCCTGGTAATGCGGATATCCAGGTCATTTACTAATTTCTTGCTCCGGTTATTTAATATGTTCGTTGTTACAACAGCGCCTTTTACATCTGTCCAGCAAATAGTGGCAGACAGCGTGGCTTTACCGGAGGCGATCACAGTGGTGGTAAAAGATTGTGTGTTATTCAGCGTATTTTCAAATAGCAAATGAGGGCTGGTTGCAGCATTGTTAGAAGGTACAGCAGCGGTGATAACGGCCGCTGCTTTTTCAACATTGAGTAATCCCCAACCAAACTCGTAATCGGGCCCGGGTGTGGTGCCTGCTTCATTAGCCGTATGAATGGCCAGCCCTTTTAAAGTAGCTGACCGCATAAATACACCGGCTTTCAGTTTTGAATAATATTCCTGTAATAAAAACAGTGAACCGGTAGTATTGGGCGCTGACATGGACGTGCCACTGAAATTTGCATAACTGGTAGTGGATGTGGCAATGGATGAAGTAACACTTACCCCATCTGCTACAACATCGGGTTTGATCCTTCCGTCATCGGTAGGACCCCAACTGCTGAAACTGCTCATCACCACATCTTCTTTGCGGGAATAGCCGCCAGGAATACCCCGTACAGCGCCTACAGTCAATATATTTTTAGCGCCCGCAAAATTCGGAATTATATCATACCCATCGTTACTGCTGATGCCATCGGGCCTGTTGCCTGCGTCTATCATTTGGCCACTGGCATTGGGTCGGAAATAGGCTTGCCCAACAGCCGGGCCGTTTTCGTTTCGGTTATTACCGGCAGAGTGCACCATCAGGTAAAAAGGCGCATTAAAAGCGATTTCATCTAAAGTCTGTGATTCAGTGTCATAGAATCCGAAATTTTGGTCCTCGTTGGCATTCGGTTGTCCATTAAATTCCCAGCGGTTCTGGGTGGTATTAAAGTTCCAGCCAGCGATTAAACCGTACGAGTGGTTGGATAATACCAGGTTCGCCGCATCAGCATTGATCTCGGAAACGCGGTTTAAAAAATCGTATGCAAAAATTCCCTGTGCCCCAAAAGCCATGCCTTTTGCAACAGGGTTTACACCCGATGCAATCATGGTTCCGGTAACATGCGTACTATGGTCAGCAAAGGAAGATGGATTGTCTTTTTGCGTAACACGGTCTGTAAGTTCAACGTGAGTAGTCAGTACCTTTCCTTCATCCCATACAGCTATTTTATTTTTCATATTGGCAGAACTGCCGGAAAGATTTAATCCCGATGCGCCCCCCGGCCATAACTGACTGGCCCGGGTAGTTGCTGCCGCAATGGTATTGTTGTGCGATACGATATATTTAGGAAAGCCAAAATCATCCACACCAACCAGTACTGCCTTGTTGCCATTTCTCGTTTGGTAGGATAAGGTCCAACCCCTTTGTTTGGCAAGCGTCATTGCTTTCACATAATTGGCCTGCTCAGAAATTTTATAAGTCACAGCAGCCTGTTTCAATAGCCGGGTATTCGTAAATTCCTGGGCCGGTATCCAACTCAAAAACCCACCTATCCCTACAATTGCCAATACGATTTTTTTCATTATAGCCTTTTGAGTTTATCTCCTATAAGCCTGGTTAGAAAAAATCAGGCCTACTATTCACTAAATTAGATACTTTCATCATTCAAAGTGATGTATGAAACATATTCTTTTGCTTCTTTTCACATTCAGCCTGATCGTAATTGCCTGTTCATCGGCAAAAAGGGCAAAAACATCGATCAAACAGGGTATTTCCGGGTTTATCCGCGAAGCGAGGGGTAACCAGATGCCTTCACCCGACAGGCCCCGTTCTGAACCACCTGGAATCAAAACAACGGTTTTTATATACGAACCCACCAATATCACCGACGTAACAAGGGTAGGTGTTTCTCCAGTATATACGGCTATCCATACCAAATTGGTTGCTTCTGTTGAAACAGACAGCACCGGCGCCTTCGCCATTGCTCTCCCTGTTGGATCCTACTCTCTTTTTGTGCAACAGGGTAAACAGTATTATGCCAACCTGTTCGACACCAATAACAATATTGCCTTGTTCACAGTGGAGGAAGATAAGCTTACTAAAGTCAGTCTCACAGTTAGTTCTTCCGCTACTTATTAATACAATGCTTGTTTTCAGTTCCAGGCAATCACAATTTTCCCCCACTCAAGGCTCACAGCTCATAGCTTTCGGCATCGTATACAATTCGCATAATTAACTGGCCTCCATTATCTTTGCAGACTCTTTTGTAAGAAAGGATGTTGATTTTGTAGATATGAACCTGAATGTGTTACTGGAGCAGTACCAAAATTCACCCCACCTTTTTCAGTTGGCGGACAGGCTTTCTTTTGCCCAAACCCAGCAAATTTTCCTTAAAAACCTGCAGGGAAGCAGTTCAGAATTCGTGGTTAGCGCCATCTTCATGCATCCCCATTGCCAGCAATTGAACCATCTGGTGGTATTGAATGATGCGGAAGAAGCCGCCTATTTCCATAATACCCTGGAGAACCTTACCCATGCACTCGACCTGTTCTATTTTCCCTCCTCCTTTAAGAACCGGAAAAATTTCAGGCTGCTCAATAGTTCGCATGTAATGTTGCGTACAGAGGCATTAACAAAACTGTCGGCCGGTGGTAACCGCAAGATCATCGTCACGTATCCCGAAGCATTGTTTGAGAAAGTGGTCCTGCCTGAAACACTCAGCAATAATATTATCAGCATCAAAACCAATGATTCCATCAACCTGGAAAGTTTGATGGACCTGTTTGTGATGTATGGATTTGACCGTACTGATTTTGTATATGAACCCGGCCAGTTTGCTTTACGCGGGGGTATCCTGGATATTTATTCATTCGGGAATGAAAAGCCTTACCGGGTGGAATTATTTGGCAACGAAGTAGACAGTATCCGCATCTTCGATCCGGAGACGCAATTAAGTGAACGGAAGTTATTGCAGGTCAATATTATTCCCAATGTTGCCACGCAGTTCGAAAGCGGTGAAAAAGTATCCCTGCTTGAATTTCTTTCAGAAAATACTATTGTATGGCTGAAAGACTGGGATCTGATCAAAGAAAAGATCGTTACCCAGGAAGAAGAACTACAGTCATTTATGGCGATACTCGACAGCGGTTACCGGATGCAGAACAACGATGAAGAAGATGGTACCCGGATACTGAAAGAGATACATGGGGATGATTTTGTAAAAGCAGCAACCCTGGCAGTTCAACTGGAAACCCGCCATATAGTAGAGTTTGGGTTTAAACCCATCCTGGCAAAAACAGAAATTGAATTCAAAACCCGGCCGCAACCTTCTTTCAACAGACAGTTCAACCTGCTGATCAACGACCTGAAAGCACATGAGGCAGCGGGTTACAGCATTTATATCTTTGCAGAACAGGCAAAGCAACTAGAAAGGCTGAGCAGTATTTTTGTTGATCTCCAGACCGATATTCAGTTTGTTCCACTGGCCACCGGCATACATGAAGGGTTTATTGATGAGGACCTGAAAGTAGTTTGTTATACCGATCACCAGATATTTCAGCGTTACCATAAATACAAGGTCAAACAGGCGTATAACAAGAATAAAGCTTTAACGTTAAAAACTCTCCGCGACCTGCAGCCGGGAGATTATGTTACGCATATAGACCATGGCGTTGGTACTTACAGTGGCTTGCAAAAAATTGAAGCCAATGGCAGGGTGCAGGAAGCGGTGCGTATTATTTATAAAGACAGTGATATACTGTATGTGAACATCAATTCTTTGCATAAGATATCTAAGTATACTGGGAAGGAAGGGACCGTACCTAAGATCAATAAACTCGGTTCGGATGTCTGGAACAGGCTGAAAGAGAAAACAAAGGCCAGGGTAAAAGAGATCGCTTTCGATCTGATCAAA
>JBKJPR010000513.1:0-2661 GCA_046594275.1 Sediminibacterium sp. | reverse complement strand
AAATTACGCAGGAAGGCATTATTGATGGGCCGGTTAATTAAAGTGGAAAACACCGGGAACCGGAACTCACTATTGATTACAACGGCATTATTACCATTGGCCACATTCTGGTTATAGCCGCGCATATTTACTGCCAGTGATTGAAACGCATAACTCTGATCAGCGGCCGGTGGGTTGTTATTGAATTTAGGGCTGAGCCAGCCATCTACACCACCGAGGTAATAGATCAGCTTTTGTCCACCCCATGAGAAATCACCGGCTGCACGTCCTGCCCATATAAAATTCCGGTAGATCTTATGATAATACCTGCCATCAAAACCAAAGTTATAGGTGGTGTTCGATTTGTTGGTTGGCATCATATTCACATCCATATACACTTTATACCGCAGCCCCACCCAGATATTCTGTGTAGGATTGATCGTATTATCATGCACATATTCTAAACGGGATACAAAGTACTTAGATATTGTATCGGCAAATTTCAAAGCATTCGGATTGGGTAATCCTGAATTATTATCATACGAACGGAGTATCCCGCGGTCGGTACGAAAACCTATAGTGGCGCGAAGGCTTTTTACTTCATTAAATGGATAGCTGACATTGGCCTGGTAGAGGTTGGTGATCAGCATGTTATTAAAATTGGTATTAAAGAAGTTGCTCACATTACTCCTGTAATAGGTGGCCCCCCAATCGAAACGCTTGCGCAGGTTCTGGTAGGTAAAGAAAATATCCTTGTCGCTCAGATCCGTACCAAAGCGTACCCCGCCAACAAACTTGATGTCTTCAAAAAGATCACTCACGCCAACACGGAAAGTGAAGTTGAAATCATTCCCATTATTCAGTTGTATGGGGCCCGATCCACCGGCATATGGTTGATAGCGGTTCACCAGAATATTATTGGTAAACCCACTCAATACATAATCAGAACTGAACTTTAACCGGTAATCAAATAATTTTGATTTTGCTAATATAGATATTCTTTCCGGTGTTGTTTCTAACCTGTTCTTCATGGCAGTACTGCTGCTGTCAGGTTTTTCATCTGCGAATTCATTCTGGAAAAAATCATTGCCTTTTTTAGCGGTATCAGCGCCGGCTTTCTTATTGTAAATGATGGCTTTACCATCAGATGCTTTGATCTCGGCAGTCAGTTTTTTTACATATTCAGTGGGCCTTGCATTAACATTGCGCTTGTTCAGTGCTATTTCATCCACTTTCAGTTTATAGAGGAACTTATAATCCCCCTCTCTTCGCACCTCGCTCACCTGGCCATTGTTGCCGGCGATACGGGTTTCTAATAAACTACTCTGGTAATTGGTAATGGGGAAGGTATAGGTAGAATCTTTGTACACCTGGAAATAACTAACGCTATCCGGCTCCTGCTTCTGCCAGGCACGCAGGGTAGAATCAAATTCTTTGGGCGAAGGATTTCGTAATAATTCATCCCCCACATAATACAAGGTATCCAAACCATTTCGTTGTGTAGAAAAGAATCCGGCCCAACGGTTACCGATACCATTTGCATCCGATACATAAGTAAAGTGATTGGTATTGTACTGCATGGGGTAACGTGCATTGCCCACTTTTACATTGGTGAGCTGTGCCAGTTGCTTCTCTTTGCTGTCGTTCAGTATATCCACCATGTAAATATTGAAAGGATATTTACCTGGCAACACGGTATCCATATTAGGCGCCACCGGTGCGGGGCGGTTAGATGCAAAAATGATACCCACGCGGTTAGGGAACGCAACAAATGTAGGATCCAGATCATCATATATATCATTGGTGATCTGCACCGTACGCTGTTCCTCTATCTTATAGGTGAAGATATCGGAGTGCCCGTTTTTTACTGCGCTCAGAATAAGCGAATTGGCGTCCAGCATAAAAGAAGCATCCAATATCTGGTCGAAGCCCGTGATCTCCTGTTTGAATCGTTTGTATTTCGCTAAGGCATCGTATACAAACATTTTTGTTTTACCATCTTCCCAATAGATCACCAATAACCGGGTTCCCTTGCCATCCCATGCCAGGATGGGGTAACTCGGATTGATATCGCCCTGGTTGGTGCGGACACCTATTTTCAATAAGGTCTTGCCATCGTAAAAATTCTCCATCAGTTTTACGCTGTATATCCCTTTTTTAAACTCTACCACCGCATAGTTATTACTGCGGAGATTGGGATTGGCCTGGAACCGGAAATAATCATTTTTTGAAACATCCTCCGAAACAGTCATCTGCCCCTTTGGCTGGTTACGGCGCTGTCGGATATCTTTTGCATATATGTCCTGTTCATACTGCATAAAATCGGACAATACTTCTTTGAATTTCTTTTTGCACACACGCAGGCAGGCATTATTCAGGTTCTTGTAAATACGGGCCAGGTACAGCAAATACGTGATGTTTTCTTTCCGGTATTTTTCACCAATATAATACCAGAAGGCATGACCGGCCAGCAGGGGCTTTTCAAAAGCAAACTGGTAAAAAGAATAGTACCTGCCACTCAGCATAGCGCTCTTCAGTTCATCATCTTTTTCTGTGCTCCAGGGCTGTGCGGCATAGGCAACATAACCATCTACCAGCCATTTGGGAAGGTCGAGTAATGCCTGGTTACTGGCAAACTCACCTATGTCATCTCCAAACAACAGGTTGTCCGTTAATACCCTG
>JBKJPR010000280.1:0-4661 GCA_046594275.1 Sediminibacterium sp. | reverse complement strand
CAACAATAAGTTTGTACATGCTGCCACCAGCGGCGGCGTTATGATCAGCGATCTGAATGATACTTACTGGCAACCGAAGTACAGGGGAGCCGGGAGGGTAGTGAGGGGCGTTGTGGGTGGGAAATAATATTAGTCTGGAGTCAGCAGTCCGAAGTCTGGAGTTGACAGAGATTTTTTTTACTCCAGACTTCGCACTTCTAACTCCAGACTGTTTTACCGCTTCCTTAATCGTTTCAAAAAAACATGATACAACTGTCCCGCATCAGGTGTTAGTTTCCAGTAAAAAACACCCACAGCCATGATCACTGAGAAGGCGCCGCTTTTGAGAAAAATCCCCAGCCAGCCGTGAACGTCTTTCAGCATATAATAACAGAAAGCATACGCCGATACTGCCAGTAAAAGCGAGTATACTGTTTTGAGATTGAAGGGCTGCATATTGAATTTCCTCCTGAGAAACTCGAAGCGAATAAAATTATATACACCATAAGCCACCAGTTCTGCATAAGCGGAACCGATAATGCCATAATTTTTAATAAGATAATAAGTGAGCGGCAGCCTGAGCGCCAGTAAGGTTACGCCGCTGTAAAAATCGAAACGCCAGAAGGTGGAGGTATTGATTACCATGGCATTTAAACCGGTACCGGCATCAATGATGCGGACCATGCCCAGAACAAAAAGAACACCGAGGCCGGCTTTGTAATCTTCCTGTATGTCCATGACATCCATCCCATCTTTTACATTCAGCCAGATATTCCCGAATATAAAAAGGGACATCAGTAACAGGTTAATACATGACCGCCCATAAATTCGACTGATCTCTTTATAATCCTTGTTTTTCCACGCGGTAGCCAATACACCTGCCGAAACGGCCTGTATGCTTCTTTGCGGCACCTGTATCAGGTTAGCGGCATACTGTGCAAAAATAAATATACCAGCTGAAGTAAGTCCCTTTACACTGGCAATGATCAGGCTGTCAATAGTGGAAGCCACGGCCGCAATGCAGGTTCCGCCAAAAATCAGTGCCTGCATACTCAGAATTTTTTTCCAGAATTTCCTGGTAACCCGGCTGATGGCAAGTGTGAAATGAAGATGCCCCGTTTTGTATAAATAGCCCAGCAGCACCAAAAAAACGACCAGGTACTGAAAAGAAAAAAGATAGATAAAGTGCCGGAAAGAAATGACCTTGAAAAAAAACAGCAAGATCAGGATACTGGTAAGTATACGCAGCCCTGTTTCTTTAAGAAAATTTGAAATCACAGATTTATGAAGTGCCCAGCAGAAACTTTCTATTACCGAAAACATCAGCATTCCGAATGCAAAAGGGAATATCCAGTAATAATAATCAACCACCAGTCTCGACCTCGCATTGAATTTACGGACCATCAAAGGCTCAAAATAAAAGCCGCAGGCAAGCACCAACAGAAATCCTAATAACGATATAACCAGCGCCCATGATACCAGGTCGATCTTTTCTTCCTCAAGATTGTCTTTATAATAGGGATAAAATTTATAAATCACGGGGATAACACCCAATGCCCCAAACGCAAACATGATCTGTGCAAAATCAAAAAAGATACGTGTCAGGGCATATTGATCCGGGGTGAAAGTTGCGTAAGCAGATGTAGTTGTATAGAAATAATTGTTGATGAATCCAATAAAGAAACCGATATATACCAGTATACTTGAAATGATCGTTTGCTTGCGGATACTGCCCATGAATAATTAATAATTGATAATTAATAATTGATAATTATTTGGCCGATGTAGTGAGGGAGATAGCACCAACACCACCAGCTCTCTGGCTGCTGTTCGCCGATGTTCGCCCATGTTCGCCGATGTTGGTGTTATCACCAACATCACTTACTCTCTCGTACTACAACCAAAGTTGCCCATGTTCATCTGTTCTCTAATTACAGCTATAGTTGCCAGCGCTAACACCCTCAACGGCAAAAATTTATAATCAATTACCAAATATCTCCCGCACTGTAACGTAATAATTTTTGGCCGATGTTGGTGTTATCACCAACATCATCTGTTCTCTAATTACAGCTATAGTTGCCAGCACTAACACCCTCAACGGTAAAAATTGATCATTAATTACCAATTGTCTCCCGCACTGTAACGTAATAATTTTTCCCTAGTAAACTGAATTTATAAGAAATCGGTTCCCCGGGTTTGAGTTCCTTCGTGTTCCATTTGCCGGATTCAGGGCCGAGTAACAACAAGCCTTTATCGCTTTGCACATACACGGGGAGATTAAACCCATCTACACAATTTTCCCAGCGGAATAAGAGTTTCGTTTTATCGGCGGAGATGGCATATTCAAATACAGGGATCTGCGTGGTGCGGAGGTACTGATCGAATATTTTTTCAACGTTCAATCCCAGAAAGCCGCTCATCGCGTCCTGTATATCTTTGGTGGTAACGGTCTGATGGTAGAATTTTTTATTAAGGAACCGGAGCATACCCCTGAATTTTTCATCATCATTCACCGCATGGCGTATGCTATGCAGCATGTTAGCAGCTTTAGGATACATATCACCGCTTCCCTGTTTATTCACGCCGTATGGTGCAATAATGGGTACATCGTTCCTGATACCTGTACGCAATCCGTAATTATATTCATTAGCAGCCTGCATACCGCTTTGGCATTCTGTGAAAAGGGTTTCCGAATAATTGGTGAAGCCTTCGTGTATCCACATATCCGCCAGGTCCTTACTGGTGATATTATTGGCAAACCATTCATGGCCGCTCTCGTGTACAATAATAAAGTCCCATTTCAGCCCCCAGCCGGTTCCTGAAAGATCCCTGCCCAAGTAACCGTTCTGGAACCCGTTACCATACGCCACTGCGCTCTGGTGTTCCATTCCCAGGTGTGGCGACTGTACCAGTTTATACCCATCTTCGTAAAAAGGATAAGGCCCCATCCAGTATTCAAAACAGCGCAGCATGCCGGGTACCTGTTTAAATTGTTCTTTGGCTTTATCCAATTCATAGTCTAATACCCAGTAATCACAATCAAGGTTACCTTTTTCCCCGGCATAGGTTTCATGCCAGGTTACATATTTACCGATGTACGGGATGATATTATAATTGTTGATCGGATTTTTTACTTCCCATTTCCAGGTCAGCATTCCCGGATTGTAACTTTTTTTACTGATCAGCCTTCCATTACCAACCGCCACCAGGGTATCCGGTACGGTTATCAGTAGGGTAGCACCGCTATCGGGTTCATCACTTTGATGGTCCTTACAGGGATACCATACGCTTGCGCCCAATCCCTGGCAGGCCACACTCATCCAGGGGCGACCTTTTTTGTCTTTCTGAAATATCCAGCCTCCATCCCATGGCGGGCGACGGGCAATCACCGGGTTCCCTTTGTAAGCCAGGGCTAACTTTCCCGTCACCCCCTTTTTCAGGGTTTGCGGGAAATCAATATAATATACATTGCCCTCACGTGTATACCTTAGGGCTTTATCCCCAAAATATGCTTTGGTCAAGACCAGTGGCTCCTGCAGGTCTATCTGCATGCGTTTGCCCGGAGCCAGCACACGGAAAAGGATATCTACTTTACCCGTAATACTCTTTCTCTCAAAATCAGGTGTTACCCCAATACTGTAATGCATCACATCCCACCATGCCCTTTCCGGTGTGATAGTCCCGCGAAGGGTATCGGCCCGGTTAAAAGGTTGGGTTACGGGGCCTAATTGTGCCCACGATGCAAGGTTGCAGCCAAGGCAGATCAGTACCAATAATTTGAATTTTGTATTCATTGTTTAAAATTATGATATTCGGGTAGCATGAATGTGAATAATACGATAAACCGAATACCTACAGGCAAACATACATTTCTCCACTGGTATTTTTTTATGGTGCTGATCTGTGTCCTGCCGGGTTCCTGTTCACGTGACATAAGTTCTGATAAACAGGTTTTTTATTACAATGAGAGTACGGGCATCGCAACGCTGGATCCCGCTTTTGCCAAAAACCAATCCATTATGTGGGCGGTACACCAATTGTATAATACGTTGGTAGAGATTGACAGCGGGCTGAACATTGTTCCCTCAGTGGCACACAGTTGGGAGGTGAGCCCAGACCGGCTTATCTATACTTTCCATCTCCGTAAAGGCCTGGTATTCCACGATAATACAGCGTTTTCTAACGGCAAAGGCAGGGCACTAACTGCGGCTGATGTGGTATACAGCTTTCAACGCATCAGGGATAAAACCACTGCCAGCAGCGGGGCATGGATATTCAATAACCGGGTAGACACAGTGAATGGCTTTACCGCGCCGGATGATTCCACTTTCCAGTTAAAACTCATACGGCCCTTTCACCCGATCATGGGTATACTCAGTATGCAGTATTGCAGCATAGTACCTCGCGAAGTGGTGGAGAAATATGGAAAGGATTTCCGCCGACATGCCTGCGGTACAGGCCCCTTTCAATTAGCCTCATGGGATGAAGGCGAAGCCATGATCTTACACAGAAATGAACAGTACTGGGAAAAGGACAGCAGCGGGCAAAAGCTTCCCTATGTAGATGCAGTCAAGATCAGTTTCTTCGACAATAAAGCCACTGAGTTCCTACAGTTCAGGCAGGGGGGATTGAGTTTTATCAATGATATAGACCCTTCCTTTAAAGATGAGATACTCACTAAA
>JBKJPR010000401.1:0-3204 GCA_046594275.1 Sediminibacterium sp. | reverse complement strand
GAAATTTCTGCCAGGGAACAGCGGCAAAAACTGCTGACGCTGGTCGACAGCAGCGTGGACCTGATGTCCATTCTTGAACTGGATGGTAAGAACAGTTATATCAATAAAGCAGGCAGGGATATTTTAGGTATCGCCCAGGATGCAGATGTGTCGAGTATACCGATTTCCGATTTTCATACACCAGAACAGATATTATTTGTCGAATCCGAGATTATCCCGAATGTAATGAGCAAAGGCAGGTGGGCCGGAGCGTTTGCCATTCGCAACATTAAAAGCGGAGAGATCATTCCACTGTTTAATAACTGTCACCGTATTGATGATATGGATACGGGTGCGCCTATCGGTGTCGGCGCCGTAATGAGGGATATGCGCCCGGAACTCAATGCCCGCAAGGAACTGGCAGAAAGCCTCGAACGATTCCGGTTGCTGGCAGATTCCATGCCACAGTTTGTATGGACGGGAGACTCTTCGGGCAACTTAAATTATTACAACCAGGCGGTATATGTATATTCAGGACTGAGCTTTGAAGAAATTGAAAAAAATGGTTGGTTGCAGATTGTTCATCCAGAGGATAGTGAAGAAAATATAAAACTATGGACCGAGTCCATTACAACAGGAAAAGACTTTCTGTTTGAACATCGGTTCCGCAGGCATGATGGAGAATACAGGTGGCAGTTAAGCCGGGCGTTGCCCCAGCGGGATGAAGCGGGCATTATAAGGATGTGGGTGGGTACCAGTACGGATATCCATGATCAGAAGCTTATGTCGAAAAAACTGGAGCAGAAAGTCACTGAAAGAACCAGGGAATTAGAGGAAGCCAATGAACAACTGGAAAAAAAGAATAAAGAACTTGCTTCTTTTGCTTATGTATCCAGCCACGATTTACAGGAACCGTTGCGCAAAATAAACACGTTCATCTCCAGGATTGAAGAGGGCGGCATGAACAGCCTGCCGGAAAAAGACAGGGATTATTTTGAACGGATTAAAATGTCGGCTACCCGCATGCAGGTGCTGATCAATGACCTGCTCAGTTTTTCACGTACGAGTACTGCAGAGAAAGAATTTGTAAATACCGACCTTGACCATTTACTCCGCGAAGTGACCATGGACCTGTACGAGACCATACAGAAAACGGGTGCCATCATTGAGATTGAAAAATTGCCAACGCTCACTGTTATCTATTTTCAGTTTTATCAGTTATTTGTTAACCTGATTACCAATGCGATCAAATTTGCCAAAAAAGAGGAGGCGCCACAGATCCATCTCAGTGGCGAATATGTAAATGGCAGCGATCTCACTTCTTTTCCTGCTGATGCGCAGACGCGCTATTATCATATCATCGTGGAAGATAAGGGTATTGGTTTCGAACCGCAATACAGTGAACGTATTTTTGAAGTATTCCAGCGCCTACATGGTAGAAACGAATATGAAGGCACCGGCATAGGTCTTGCTATCTGCAAGAAAATAGTGGAAAATCATCACGGCTTTATCACGGCTGAAGGTGAACCCGGTGAAGGCACCTGCTTTCATATCTATATTCCCGGTTGACAGGAGGTTTTAACCTGAATGAACCAGGATATTCCCCGGCAGCTTTGAAAAACCTTCCGGTATCACAAACCAAGGAGATTTTAGAAAGCTGGTATGATTTTTTTATATCTTTTAAAAACGAATTGTATGAGTATAAAATTCATTGCAGGTTTGGCAATCGGTGCCGCGATCGTCCATTTCCTGAATACCGAAGAAGGGCAAGCATTGATAGGCAGGGTTAAAAAAGATGCTGCGAGGGTAGAGAATGACCTGACTACCCTAACGGATGGTCTTATCCAGAAAGGCAGGTCGCTGGTTGGTATAACTGATGAGCCAGTAGTTGATACCATAGTAGTACTTGTATAACTAAAAATCATCGCATTCATTCACCACAAAAAATAAACAACATGGGTATCAAATTTATTGTAGGCCTGGCCATGGGCGCTGCTGCCTATCATTTCTTACATACAGAGGATGGCAAAGCCTTTATTACAAAAATGCAAAAAATGCCACTGATTTAGGGGTCGATCTCACGAACATGGCAGAGGATCTAGTAAAGAAAGGCAGGTCTTTCGTGGAGCAACCTAAGCCAAGCGCGAACTAATCATTATGGTAAAACAATGAAAAAAGCTCTTCTCAAGAGCTTTTTTCATTAGATATACATAGCAGAAGTTTACCTGGGTTTAATTGTATTAGCGTAGATGAATGATTTGTTCAATAGGGTGTTCAGAGGAGTCTTCTATAGCAGGGCCAATGAAAGTAGTTAATACAGATCCAGCCAGTTTCGGATACTCTTATATCCCCTATCATTTATATCAATATTCATACTAAGTTGCCTGTATGTATCTTCCTTAGTAAAAGTTACAAAATAACTTGATCGAATCGCGTTTGGAAAGCCGGTTTCCCAATTCCCAATTGGACCAACTTATTTTGAAACCTTTACTTATATAATTCCATGCAATCTTGCATGTATGCCCCGGCGTGGCATACCGCTTTGTAACACCGAGGTGATAGTAAGATTCATATTGCGCCGGTAGGCGCTACCCTTTGGGTGTTACACTTGAGGGAAAATGATGCAGACGCCGGTGTGACCCATGAGCCACCACCGGTCGCAGCTACCGCAGAAAACAAAATTGTTTAGACTCTTGACAGCCTCCTCTTGTTTGTGATTGTGAAAGGGTAGTCCCTCCGGGACAAAGGATTTTTTACACGAGGACTTTTTTGTTACAGAGCGGTAGCCCCGCTGGGGCATTTTTAATTGTATGTAATCTGGGTGTATGCCCCAATAGTGGCTTATTCTGTAGCGAACCAATGAATAGTGCCAGGGTTTTTAATGGGGATACCAATTAGTTTGTAAACTGTCCTTTTAAAGGCTGTTATAGGGAGTTATCCCCTCGTGGGAGAGGATAGGATTGGTTTTATTGAAAAGTGTATTTTTGGAATCTAATGGGTTTAAATGGTTTAACTTAACATAGCAGAAGAATTCTTTCTGCTATGCTGGTATACCCGGCCACAGATGTTGGTTTAGTAAAGAAGGACAGGCAACCCATTTGAAGCGACCTCGCTTCATCTTCCGGTCTTTTAGAAGTGGAAAACATAATGACGGGTATGGATTTTAGTAACGGGTTGTGCTTTAACTCGTGTAATGTGAGAAAACCGTTCTTTATAGGCATATTA
>JBKJPR010000282.1:0-3998 GCA_046594275.1 Sediminibacterium sp. | reverse complement strand
GGGTTTTACAGCACCAAGTGACCGACTTACTGTTGCCGGTATAGGCGCTGGCGGCAAGGGCGAAAGCGATCTATGGAATTTTTTCCAGAGTGGTAAAGCCGATATCGCCTTTTTGTGTGATGTAGATGAACGCCAGATGAAAAAAAGCGTGGAGCGTTATCCCAAAGCAAAAATCTATAAAGATTACCGCGAAATGCTCGATAAAGAACACAAACACTTTGATGCGTGTTCTGTTTCCACCCCCGATCATATGCACGCCGTAATAGCTATGGCCGCCATGCAGTTGGGCAAACACTTATATGTTCAGAAACCTTTAACACACGATATTTATGAAGCCCGCATGCTTACCCAGGCTGCCCACCGCTACAAAGTGGTTACACAAATGGGTAACCAGGGAGCTTCCGGCGATGGTGTTCGCCAGCTACAGGATTGGTATAATGCCGGCATTATTGGCGATGTACATACTATTTATTGCTATACCGACCGGCCCGTTTGGCCTCAAGGCGTCCCATGGTCTGCTAACAAACCTCCTGTTCCTGCCGAACTTGACTGGAACCTATGGCTGGGAACCGCCCCCTATAAAGATTATGTTGAGAAACTGATTCCGTTTAACTGGCGCGGCTGGTGGGATTATGGTACCGGTGCACTGGGCGATATGGCCTGTCATATTATGGCCCCGGCATTTGCTGTATTAGGCCTTGGCTATCCTGAAGCCGCAGAATGCAGCGTGGCTACCCCGTATATAGAAAACTGGACAAGAGGTCTTTATCCTGATTCAGGTCCTGTATCCTCCTCCATTACCTTAACTTTTAAAGGCATGAATGGTAAACCGCCTGTAAAACTACATTGGATGGACGGCGGCATACAACCCGACCGTCCCGAAGAACTGGGGCCTAATGAAGTGATGGGCGATGGCGGCAACGGCGCTATTTTCCTCGGTACCAAAGGAAAGATGATGTGCGGAACCTATGGTATAAAGCCGAGTCTTCTGCCTACCTCACGCAGTGCAGAAACCAAAGTGCGCCAAACTGTTGCCCGCGTGCCTAATGGCGATAATGGCCACTATGCAGCATGGGTTGAAGGCGCCATTGCGGGTTATGGCAGCGACAAAGCCAAAAACCTCAGTTCTAATTTTGATATTGCAGGCCCCTTAACCGAAAGCGTACTCATGGGTAACCTCGCCATTCGCAGTTATAATATTGTAAAGAAGAATGACCAGGGCCGTAATGTTTATCCCGGCCGCAACATCAAGTTATTATGGGATGGCCCTAATATGCGCATCACTAATTTTGAGGATGCAAACCAGTTTGTGAAAAGGACTTATAGGGAGTGGTAACCCCCCGGCCCCCTGAAGGGGGAGTTAATACACCTGTTTAAAAAGAAATGCGGTTCACTAATCTGAACCGCATTTCTTTTTGAGTAAAGTATTTTAACTCCCCCTTCAGGGGGCCGGGGGGTGGGGTTAAGTATTTATCATCTTCATATACTTCGCATCCGCTTCTGCACTTTCTAATGGATTTGAACCGGTAAAAGCTTCCTGCTCAACAATATAATATTTCAGGCCATTGGCAGCGCCTGTTTTCAGGATGGCGGGGAAATTGATGGTTCCTTTTCCGAGCTGAACAGATTCATGACCACTGGCAGTTTTGCCCAGGTCTTTCACGTGACATAAGCGGAAACGGCCGGGATATTTTTTGAAATACGCTTCCGGATCAGCCCCGGCGGCCACTACCCAGTAAATATCCATTTCATAGTCTACCAGGTCCTTATCGGTATTGTCCATCATTACATCCTGCGGCATTTCGCCATTGATGGGTTTGAAAGAGTAATCATGGTTATGGTAGGCGAATCGGATACCGTTCTTTTTACAGGTTTCACCGGCTTTATTGAATTCGTCGGCAAACTTTCTAAAAGCATCCATTGATTTCTGCGGGCCCTTGTATGGACAAATCAGGTATTTCATACCGATCTCCGCTGCTTCGGCTGCCTTCTTTTCAAAGTCCTGCGAGATATTGCAGTGCGATGAAATGAGGTTCATGTTCAGGTCGTTCATATACGTTTTGAACTCTGTATTTTTCATGCCCCAGAACATGCCCTGCCGCCCTTCAAAACTTTCGATCTGGCGGTAGCCATCTTTCGACATCGCTGCAAGCGTGCCTTTGGCATCTTTGGCCATATCTTCTTTTACCGTCCATAACTGTATGCCAAAGGTATCCAGGTTTTTTATTCCTGTTCCTCCAAACAAAGATCTGCAGCCGGGAGCCAGGCTTAACCCAAGCGCTGCAAAAGTACCATTGCGTAAAAAATCTCTTCTGTTAGACATATCAGTCGTTTTAAATTTTTCGTAGTATCGTAAGTCTGCTACCTGCTAAACAAACAGTGGTCCAATTATTAATTTTTAATTACCAATTATTAATTATTTACGTCGCCCACGCTTTATCCCCTTTCTTATACGGTATACATCCTTCATATTTTCCGGGAACCGCTACATAACGCAGCGCTTTGGTGGCACCTGTTTCGGAGGTAAAATAACCCCAGAGTGTCATTTCTTTCATCATGCGGAAATAATGGTTGGGATCTTCTTTCTTTTTGTTTTTCTGGTACTCTTTCTGTTCTGTATCTAACGCAACCAACAGATCATGACGCTGTGCCGGAGTGCTTTCCATGAATGTTTTAGCATTTTTAGTTTTGCTGGCATCGTCTAATTTTTTCATGCCTGCCATGAAGATCTTCTGGTCTTTTTCTTCATAGCAATCGCGTACGATCACAGTCATGAACTCACCCACTTTCGCCTCTTTTGCGCCGGGTGTACCGGTAGCGGGTAAAATGGTTTCTGCCACTTCATCCAAAAAAGAAACATCGGTGGCAGTGAAACTAACCGCTTCACCGGTACCTTTTGTTTTACAGCCCGACAAAAAAGCATCGGCACCCAAAATAGTTCCACCCAGGAGCAGGGCTACACTGGATAAGGCTTCTCTTCTATTCATGAGATTGTTTTTTTTTACTCACCCCCTGCCCCTCTCTGCTTCGCAAAGAGGGGAGTTTTACTCCCCTTCTCTACAAAGTAGAGAAGGGGCCGGGGGATGAGTGATTTATAAATTTTGTTTTTTTAATTCCGATACCGCATGATCCACTGCCCTGGCAGTAAAAGCCATATAAGTAAGGGATGGATTAACACAGGCAGCGGAGGCCATGAATGAACCGTCGGTTACATACACATTCGGCGCATCCCATACCTGGTTAAATTTATTTAGTACAGATGTTTTCGGATCGGCGCCCATACGTGCTGTACCCATTTCATGGATTCCGCGGCCCTGGTAGCCATTACCTTCATATCCTTGCACCTCTTTTACGCCGATATTGGTTAGCATTTCAACCGCATCGGCCTGCATATCCTTCCGCATCTTGATTTCATTCTCTTTCAGTTCCGCATCGAAGGACAATACATTCAATCCCCATTTATCTTTCTTTGTTTTATCGAGGGTAATTTTATTGCTATGGTCAGGTAGTATTTCCCCAAAGCCACCCATACCCATTGTCCAGCTACCGGGTTCTGTTAAGGCATCTTTGAAATCACCACCAATACTTAATTCAGCCACATTGCGTCCCCATCCTTCGCGTCCGGCGCCGCCCTGGTAACCAAAACCGCGCAGGTAATCACGCTTGTCGCCAAACAGGTTACGATAGCGTGGAATATAAATACCATTAGCGCGGCGACCGAAGAAATATTTGTCTTCAAAGCCATCCACCTTACCGCTGGCGCCCACCCCTAAGTGGTGGTCCATAATGTTATGGCCTAGTTCACCGCTGCTGCTACCCAAGCCATCTGGCCATACATCGGTTGCTGAATTCATCATGATCCACGCAGAGTTAAAGGTAGATGCATTCAGAAAGATGATCTTAGCATTGTATACAGAGGTCTTATTGGTTTCGGCATCCATTATTTCTACGCCGGTTGCTCTTTTCTTATCCTTATCGTATATTATTTTGGTAACGAT
>JBKJPR010000275.1:0-7224 GCA_046594275.1 Sediminibacterium sp. | reverse complement strand
GCAGCCATCCGTTCCTTTAAAAGGCATTTTTTGCAGGATACGACTAAGCAGATTAATGATATAGACAAGAGCGTACTCAATAACCTGCAAAAGAAATACATGTAGCCATATTTCTTTCTATTCCTTAGTAGCTTGACGTCTAGAGGGTAAATTAATTGCCCCAAGTTCAAAGGCAATGAAATACGAAAATGTAAGTATTAAAACAAACAAGAATGGCGTTGAATGTTGAAAAATATAGGGAGATAACAGGCGAATTACTGTCGCATGGGGTAACACTTGTGGCAGTGAGCAAAACACAGCCTTTAGAAGATATCCAGGCATTGTATGACCTGGGTCAAAGGGACTTTGGTGAAAATTACGTGCAGGAACTGGTGGATAAACAGGCCGCTTTGCCAAAAGATATCCGCTGGCATTTTATCGGGCACCTTCAAAGCAATAAGGTAAAATACATTGCCCCTTTTGTGCATTTGATACATGGGGTGGACAGTTATAAATTATTGAATGAACTCAATAAACAGGCTGCTAAATCCGGGCGGGTGATTAATTGTTTACTACAGGTCCATATTGCTCAGGAAGAAACCAAATTTGGGATGGATGCGAAGGAATTGGAGGAAGCGGTTGGGCATATTGGCGAATGGAAGGATTTGCGGATTTGTGGATTGATGGGCATGGCGTCTTTTAGCGATGATATGGAAAAGGTGAGAGGGGAGTTCAGGTATTTAAAGGGCTTATTGGATAAGTATATAGTGCCCTCAGTGGTGAATCGTGAATCGTCTGTGTTGAGTATGGGGATGAGTGGGGATTACAGGATAGCTGTTGCTGAAGGAAGTACAATGCTGCGCATCGGTAGCCTGTTGTTTGGTGCGAGGAATTATGATATTTAGGAAACACACAGGGCCAGTAGGTGAAAAAAGGGCACATAGGTAGATTTCTATCCGCCTTTTGGTTTTCTATGTGCCTACTGAATAACTGCTTATTATTGGAGCACTTTGTGAAGCTTACAATGAAATTGGATTGCTGATTTTATTAACCCCAGCTTTTAAGCTGGGGAAGATACCCACACGAAAACCTGGCTTTAGCCCCCAACCGGATCTCCAATAAAGAGTGTAATGAATGGATATGGCCAGAACACCGGACTAATGGGTAGCCATTTTATTCAAAAACCAGGCAGGGGCTAAAGCCCGGAATCATATTGCATGTATAGCCCCACGCTAAAGCATGGGGTTAGGGTACATTCACTAAAGTTATTATTAGCGAAACAGAACTTCTTATCGGACTATGTGTTTAAAAAGATCAACAACCCGGCCCCCTTATTTTCGTTAAAGTCTGGCTCTACTAAAGATGTAGTATAAATGGTTAGTCAATAAACGCACCACTGCCCATTCACCACTCACCACTCACTTCAACGTCTCATCCAGCCATTTATAGAACTCCCGATGCCATACCAATGCATTTTGCTGGCTAAGCACCCAGTGGTTCTCATCGGGTATGTACAGGAACCGGCTTTTGATGCCTTTTAACTGTGCGGCCTGGAAAGCCTGCTGGCCCTGTTCTATCGGTACCCGGTAATCCCTTCCTCCCTGAATAATCAGGATAGGGGTGTTCCACTTATCTATAAAATTGCTGGGCGATTGACTAAAAGAACGCTGTGCTACTGCATTATTTTTTTCCCAATAGGATCCACCTTTTTCCCAGTTCTCAAAGAACATTTCATCGGTGGTGCCATACATACTTCTGAAATCAAAAACCCCATCATGAGAGATGAAAGTTTTAAAACGGCCCTCATGCTGGGCTTCGAGGGCAAATACAGAGAACCCGCCGAAACTGGCGCCCACACAGCCCAATCGTTTCTTATCTACAAATGGTTCTTTGGCTACCGCATCAATGGCGCTGAGATAATCTTTGATGACCTGTCCGCCCCAGTCCTTACTCACCTGTTCATTCCATTCTGTGCCAAAGCCGGGCATTCCACGGCGTGCAGGCGCTACCACAATATATCCCTGCGATGCCATTAACTGGAAATTCCAGCGGAAAGAATAAAATTGCGTTAACGGCGATTGCGGACCACCCTGGCAATATAAAAGTGTCGGGTATTTTTTGGAAGCATCAAATCCCGGGGGATAAATGACCCATACCAGCATTTGTTTATTATCGGTAGTGGTTACAAATCTTCTTTCTGTTTTAACCATGCTTAGTTTTGCATAAGTGGCATCATTCACATGTGTAAGTTGTTCAAAGGAGCCTTTGCCAAGGTCCACTTTATATATTTCACTGGCATGATTCATATCGCTTCTGGTTGCAAACAAGGTAAATCCATCCTGGGCGATAATACTGTTCACATCAAAATCACCGGTGGTCACTTGTGCAATAATCGGTGGCGTTTTAGTAACAAGCGGATTATTTACTTTGAACACCTGTAAGGTACCATTGATGGGAGCAATGAAGTAGAGGCTGTCGCCTTTATTGCTCCATATAAAACTTTCAACATGGATATCATCACGCTGTTTGGTGAGGTTTGTTTTTGTCTTTCCGTCAGATACAATGATATCCTGTTTATCTGCTTCATATCCATCCCTTTTCATTTGTAACCAGGCCAGTTCTCCTTTTTTGTTGTAAGCTGGATTTACATCATACCCTTTATTGTCTTCGGTAAGGTTTGTTGTAGCGCCAGTTTCTACATGGTACTCATAGAGGTCGGTGTTAGTACTTATTGCGTATGCGGTGCCTGCTTTCTTCTTAGCAACATATACGATATGTTTGCCATCGGGGTTCCAGATAAAATCTTCGTCCCCGCCAAAAGGTTTTTGCGGGCAATCGTAGGGTTCATTGGGCATGATGTCTTTGGCAGTGCCGGCTTGTCCATTCACCAGGGGAGCCAGAAATACATGATCAAATTTGCCGTCTTCCCAGGTATCCCAATGCCGGTAGTTAAGCGAGTTATAGATATAGACGTTTGATTTGGGCAGGTCAGTATATTTATCTGCGCCTGTTACCTCCATGATCTTTACACTTTTACTGCTGATGATATACTTACCATCCCGCGAAATCTTCGTGTCTTTTAATACACTGTCGGTGTTTTTTAATTCTATGGATTCACCGCCACTTGTTGCTATCAGGTATATTTTCCGGGTACTTTTATTTTGCTCCAGGTTTGGCGTGCTTACCGAGTAGATCATGTGTTGCTGGTCTTTAGAAAGGCCCAAAGCAGAGACCCTTCCGAGTTTCCAGAGCTGTTCAGGGGTTAATTTATTTTGCGCCTGAACAGATAGTAAAGCGATACTGAATGATAGTAATAATAGAAAGTGTTTCATATAGAAAATTGTTTTTATAAATACTAATCAGTTGCAAGCTGTGAGGCGCCTTTAAGGCTTTGTGCCGATGTTGGTGTTATCACCAACATCCCCTGCTCTCAGATTTCAGTCATAGTTACCGGTGATAACACCAGCAACGGCAACTCAATTGCAAGCTGTCAGGCGCTTTTAAGGCTCCAGACAGCTTGGGCCGATGTTGGTGTTTTCACCAACATCAGCTGCTCTCAGATTTCAGTCATAGTTACCGGTGATACCACAGGCAACGGCAAAGCTAACACCTGTCAGGCGGATTTAAGGCTCCCGACAGGGGTTAGCTTTTTTTCGTTTTTGCAAAATCAAATACCAACTGGCAGAAAGCTCTTACGCCAACATCTAATTTACTGTCATCGATATAAAAATCAGGCGTATGATGCGCGGGCGCCTCATCCTCACTTAATTTTGGGTTACGCGCCCCCAGATCGAAAAAGAAGGCAGGCGCTTTGGTTCCATAAAAAGAAAAATCTTCAGCACCCGTTATCCAATGATAGGATACCACATTATTTTCTCCTGCCGCTTTCAGCAAGGAGGGAAGGGATTGCGCTACCAGTTTAGGATCGTTATAGGTCACCAGTGTTTTTGTGTCGATCATAACCTCTGCCGTTGCTCCATACGCTGCTGTTATATTTTTTACCATATTGCGGATACGTACATGCACTTCTTTCTGCATTTTACTGTCAAGTGTCCTGATCGTGCCTTCCATGAATGCTTCTTCAGGAATGATATTTGGCCTTACGCCTGAATTAATTTTTCCAACAGTAATAATAACCGGGGCCTTTGTAATATCCATTTGCCGGCTAACGATAGTTTGTAAATTCTGGATAATCGCTGCACTTACCACGATCGGGTCAATTCCACTCCAGGGAGATGCACCATGACTTTGTTTGCCTTTTACTTTGATGGTAAACCAGTCTGATGAGGCCATATATGCTTCCGATTTGTAGTAAATCTTTCCAAGATCAAGAATGGAGGAGATATGCATTCCAAACACTGCATCTACTTTGGGATTATCCATCACACCTTCTTTGATCATTAACGGGGCACCGCCTTCTTCAGTTCCGGGTGCGCCTTCCTCGGCAGGCTGAAATATGAAAACTACGGAACCGGGTACCTCATTTTTCATTTTACTCAATACTGCCGCGGTACCTAATAACATTGCAATATGCGAATCGTGCCCACAGGCATGCATAACGCCCACTTTCTGGCCGTTATAATCAGTGGTAGCGGTTGATTTGAAGGGGAGCATATTTCTTTCTGTTACGGGTAATCCATCAATATCTGCACGCAAGGCCACTACCGGACCTGGTTTCCCGCCTTTTAATACCCCCACAACGCCGGTACCTGCCATCGTCCGGGTTTCAATTCCCATCTGTTTCAATTCGGCCTCAATCCTTTTGGCCGTATTGAATTCACGGTTGGATAATTCAGGATGCTGGTGAAAATACCTTCGCCATTCCACCACTTTCGGAGTTTCCTCTTTGACAAGCTGGTCATAGTTTGGTGGAAGATTCTGCGCAGTAGAAACAATGGAAAATAACAGGCAAAAAGGAATTAATTTTCTCATGAGAGTAGGTTAATATAAAATGATAAATAAAAATATTACAGCTTCATTTTGACGAGCGAGGATCGACTGAAAAAATCTGCTAATCGAATGGCAGGTTTCTCCTCCTTCCCGCATTTGCAGGAGGGCTTTTCCTCGGGGTCGAAATGACGTTTATTTTTTGGTGAAAACATACGAATCATATTCCACAAAATCACTTGCCTTGATATCCACTGACCCTATTTTATTGTTTTCTGTTTTGAATTTAGCGGGAAATATGCCAAAGGCAATATGGTTATAGCTCATCAGCCATTCATCATTATCCATGTATTGTAAGGAGGCTGTGAGATTAGAATGGCTGTTGAATTTTATCCGCAGGTCATTGCCAACCGGTTTTATTGTAATACTGCCATATACCTCATTTACATAATCGCCGGTAAAGGCTGATAAAGGGAGGGAGGGTTTGTTTCCTTTCACCCTTGCTTTCATTGTATTAATATCTTTTATTGAAGTTTCTGTTTCTTTCAGATGGGCAGGTAAAAGCTGCTGACTCCGGTTCACATAAGTAACACCCAGGTAGGCATCCAGTATCTGGTAACGCAAGGCTTCAAAAAAATTCTGGTTGTCATTATTCGTCAGGATAGTAATGCCCAGGCGTTCCTCTGGCACAAAACAGGTATTGGTAACAAACCCGAAGGCACCACCGGTATGCCAAAATACCTGTTTACCATTATAATCGGTCATAAATACCCCGAGACCATAGCCTGTATAGTGGGTAGGATAGAGGTTACTTTTCCGGCTTGATATGGCGGTGCTGATATCCCTTGTTCTCCTGATAACCTGCCAGGGCAATATCCTTTTGCCATCATAGCGGCCGCTGTCTAGCTGCATCAGTAACCATTTTGACAGGTCCTTTACATTGCTCACCATACTGCCTGCGGGGCCGAGATTGTCTACCTGGTCGTAAGGCAGTTCCTGCAGGTTTCCTGAAAAAGCGGTGGTATACGGACTGGAAACGTTAGGTCGCTGCGCCATGCCACTGGTGAGGGTATGCGTATTTCGCATGCCCAGCGGCATAATTATGCTGTCATACACATATACTTCCCAAGGCTTGCCAGATACTTTGGGAATGATCTCACCCGCCGTTAAAAAGCAACTGTTGCAATAACCGAAATCCTGCCTGAAAATGCCGGCAGGCTTAAGCGTACGCATTCTTTCGATGATCTGGTTCCTGCTCAGGTTACCATCCCAGAAAGCAAAATCGCCCTGGAATGTTTTGGTACCAAGGCGATGAGAAAGCATATCCTTAATGGTAACCAGGTCGGTGGTGTTCTTATCATATAACCGGAAATCAGGGAAATATTTAGTGATCTTATCATTCAGCGATAGCTTTTTATTGTACTCCAACTGTGCCAATGCGGTACCAGTAAACAGTTTGCTGTTACTGGCTATCAGGAAGAGGGTATTCTCATCCACTTTTTCATGCGTACGGGTACTGCTTTCTCCATATCCTTTCATCGCGATGACCTTACCATCTTTTACAATGGCAATGGCCAGTCCGGGAATCTGCCAATCACGCATTCCCCGTTCAATATAGCTGTCAAGGCTATCAGAAACAAACCGGTTCACCTGTGCATGGCTATTGTATAGAAGGATAGAAGTGCAAAGAAATAAAAAGCCTTTTTTCATGTACTCAGCATTTAATTACGGAAGATACAAATTTGAGTGTACGGAAATACCGCAATAGCATGAATATTATCAATGAACAGAATCAACCGGAAATATGTAAATTATGCAACTTAATTCCAGAATTGTGTAATTAATAGTTATTCAATGCTCCGACCTTTATGTTGCAGAAATGTTAAATATCAATTCTCTCAAATTTCAAAATCTATTGTATTTATGAAAAATTTTACCCTTCTATTATTTATTTGCCTTTTTGGCTGTCTTACAGTTAGCGCTTCGGCTGTTTCAGAACCAGAACCCGTTGCAAAAGCTAATGCAAATGTTACCAAAGAAGTAGTTTTGGATGATGTTGTGGCAACAGATGCCCTTCGTGAGTTCAAAAGCCTTTCACGGGTTGACAGGAAAATGCGGATAGCCCAGGCAAAAGCTGCTGTAAAAGAATACAAAGCAATGAAAGCGACTGCCGCAACACCAAGTACCAATACACTTTTATTGGTGATTCTTGCCTTACTGTTACCACCGTTAGCTGTGTACCTGCATGAAGGAGTGATTAATGGTAAATTCTGGCTGAGTTTATTGCTGACCCTGTTGTTTTTTATTCCGGGTGTTATTTATGCGTTGATAGTTGTATTAGGATAGAAGAATATCGAA
>JBKJPR010000119.1:0-4110 GCA_046594275.1 Sediminibacterium sp. | reverse complement strand
GGCTGTGCTTTGAGATTGGTCTTGTATTTCCTTTTCCATTTTTTTATCATGGAAGTAAAGAAGCCCTTGGTCAGGTGTGAATACAGGATGGGATGTACCACTAACGTAAGATTCTTGTGTCCATGGGTTACCAGGTAATACAGGCGTTTCTCCATTTCATCTTCAAGCAGTAGGGTAGAAGTGATCTTGCCGGTTCCGTTACAAACAGGGCAGGCTTCCGAAGTGTTAATATTCACTTCGGGGCGCATACGCTGCCGGGTTATTTGAGATAACCCGAATTTAGAGATGGGCAGTACAGAATGTTTAGCGCGGTCGCTTTTCATAAAAGCTTCCATGGCATCGTGTACCTTGCGTTTATTATCGGGCAACTTCATATCAATAAAGTCTACCACGATAATGCCACCTATATCCCTCAGCCTTAATTGTCTGGCTATTTCTTCCGCCGCTTCAAGGTTTGTTTCCAGGGCATTATCTTCCTGGTTATTGCTTACACTTTTATACCCGCTGTTCACATCTATCACATGCAGGGCCTCAGTATGTTCTATGATGAGGTAGGCGCCGCTGGGCAGGTTCACCGTTTTACCAAAAGATGATTTTACCTGCTTGGTAACACCAAACTGGTCGAATATAGGAAGGCCGGCATTCTGGTAAAATGTTACTATATCTGTTTTATCAGGAGCGATGCGCTGAATATAACTTTGGGTAAGCGTAAATAGATTTTTATCATTTACGACCACTTTGTTGAAGTCGGCACTTAGCAGGTCGCGGAGAATACTGGTGGTTTTATTTTCCTCGCTCATGATCCTGATAGGGGCAACCGCGCCTTTCAGATTAGCCTTGATGGTTTTCCAGGTATCTTCCAAAGCAAGCAGGTCCTGGTGAAGTTCAGCCGTACTTTTTCCTTCAGCGGCCGTACGTACGATCACACCAAAGTTTTTGGGGCGTATCGCTTCTACGATCTTATGTAATCTTTTTCTCTCTTCCGAGGAATGAATTTTTTTAGAAACTGCTACTATTTCATTGAAGGGGGTAAGCACTACAAACCTGCCGGGTAAAGACAATTCGCAGCTTAACCTGGGTCCTTTGGCAGCTATCGGTTCTTTTAATATCTGTACCAGTACATTGGGCTTGCCATTAAGCACTTCATTGATTTTGCCGGTCTTAACAATCTCGGGTTCTGACTGGAATTTCGAAAAATCAAAGCCATTTGCCTCCTTGTCATGCATGGCCAGTTGGGTGAACTTGAGAATAGACCGGACATACGGACTCAGGTCTGTATAGTGAAGAAAGGCGTCTTTTTCAAAGCCCACATCCACGAATGCAGCATTCAATCCCGGGATCAGTTTTTTTACTTTTCCCAGATAGAGATCTCCCACGGCAAAAATGGCGTCTGTTTTTTCATTGTGCAGCTCTACCAGTTTCTTATCCTCCAGGAAAGCGATCTCAACGCCTGTAGGGCCAGCATTAATAATTAGTTCTTTGTTCACAAAATGGCAACTTTTAAATACAAAATCACGGCCGGTATGCGGCAGATCAAAACACACTCACATCTGTAACACCCGCCACCAGATCAGGAAGGATAAGGTAAAAGTTGCAGCGTAGAAAGGTAGTGGCGAAATCCAGTAAAGTGTTTGAATAGAATCACGCCTTTGGCGTGACTCTATTATATAAAGGTCAATCTAAAGAACTATTTATTCTTTTTCTTATGACGATTCTTTCTTAAACGTTTTTTACGTTTGTGAGTCGCAATTTTATGACGCTTTCTCTTCTTACCACAAGGCATACACGAAGTAATTTTAGTTAATGAAATAAATTTATTTTCTCAATTCAGTGATCCTTTTGTCAATTTCTTTCTGTGCTTCCGGCACTTTCACCAGCCGTTTCGCGGTTTCGTACCACTTAATGGCATTTGTTTTATCACCCATAAGATCATAACACTCTGCCAGGTTAAAAACAGCTTCCATGTTACCCGGTTGCTTTTGTACAATAACGCTGAAACGCTCGATTGCTTTATCATACTGCCCGCTTTTCTTACCGCCAAGTCCCAATACCATTTGTGCAAATATATTACCGGGATCTTTTTGCACGATCTCCCTCACCGGAATGATACCCTGCATCGGGTTGTCGGAAATATTTCCAAAAATATAACAGGCGCCAAGGCCTATTTTACTGGAATCATTCGCCGGGTTGATGGCAATTGCTTTCTCAAAAAGAACTTTTGCATTCTCTGCCAGCCAGTGCTGCATAGCAGGTTGCCCTTCTGTTATCAGGTTCTCTAAAAACAGATGGGCGGCAAAGGTGAGGCTTTTTTCAGAATTTTCCAACTTCGCAGCTTCGCCCGTATAATAAGCATAGGGTTCATAGATATGGGCTGTATCTGCCCAGAAACGTGCTAAACGGTGAAAAACATGTATTTGCTGCTCTTTTATATCTCCCCGCACCACAGAGGTTTCTAGCTGGGCCAGGCGCTGGGCCTGGTCGGCATTTATTTTTTCCTTGGCTTTTACCAATAATGCTTCAAATGTAACTGGTTGAATTTCATTACGTTGAGTGGTCGAAGTCAGTTCAACCTTTTTTTTAGGGGGGATTGTATTGCCCAAAAAATACAGGAGAAAGCAGAAGACAGATGCACCCCCCACTAATAACCATTGCTGTTTTTTCACTTCGGAACGCTTTCCGGCAAAGTTAACTCAGCTTGCGCTTGCTTTTAACTTCGCTTACAAATTCTTTAGCGGGTTTGAAGGCAGGAATGAAGTGTTCGGGTATCTCTACCGCCACATTCTTTTTAATGTTACGGCCGATCTTGGCGGCTCTTTTCTTCGTAATAAAGCTGCCGAAGCCCCGTATATAAATATTTTGTCCATTGGAAAGGCTTTCTTTCACTTCTTTGAACATGGTCTCAAGCGTAACCAGTACATCCACTTTCGGTATACCGGTTTTATCTGAAATCTGATTGATGAGATCTGATTTTCTCATTTTTTATTGAGTTTTAGGTAGAAGACATTAAAATAAGAGAAAAAGATTGAATAATGCAAGAAAGATAGCACAAATATTATAGGTGTTACTAATTGATAGATAAAAGGTTCAACCCGGTCAACTTTTAAATGAGCAGGGATGCAGGGAGGAGTTCTGACATAAAAAGACCAAAGATTACCACTGAGAAGCTATTGTTTTGTTGAATATTTGCCGGAACCGATGGAAAAAAAATTTACCAGCCTACTCATGAAATGGCATGCGCTGAGCAATACACGCGAAATGCCATGGAAAGGCGAGAAAGATCCTTATAAAATATGGCTGAGCGAGGTGATCCTCCAGCAAACAAGGGTAGCCCAGGGCTGGCAGTATTATACTAATTTTATTCATAAATACCCTGTTATCAGTCAGTTAGCCAGGGCCAAAGACCAGGAAGTATTTAAATTATGGGAGGGCCTGGGCTATTATAACCGCTGTAAAAACCTGTTATCCACTGCCCGGCAGATCGTAAAAGACAGGAAGGGAAAGTTTCCTGATCAATATGAAGATATACTGGCATTAAAAGGTGTAGGACCCTACACCGCGGCGGCCATCGCTTCTTTTGCCTATAACCTGCCTCATGCGGTAGTTGATGGAAATGTGTTCCGGGTGCTGTCGAGGTTCTTTGGAATAGAAGAACCCATTGATTCCTCCAGTGGAAAACAACTGTTTACTGGACTGGCGGGTAAACTGCTTCCCAAAAAAGAGGCAGGAACGTATAATCAGGCCATCATGGATTTTGGCGCAGTTGTCTGCAAACCGGTTGCCCCTGACTGTAGCATTTGCCCATTGCAGAAACACTGTTTAGCTTACCGGGATGGTAAAGTGAACCAATTGCCGGTAAAGGAAAAGACCCTGCAGCGCAAACACAGATGGTTCTATTATTTTTTATTTGAGCATAAACATACACTGCTGGTACACCAGCGGACAGGAAAAGATATCTGGCAAAACCTCTTTGAATTCTACTTGCTGGAAACTCCGGAAGCTGTTAAATGGGATGAAAAGCAGGTAAAAGCATGGCTCAGGGAACAGATCGGCATTCAAAAGGCGGATGTGTTGCATATATCGCCGGTGGGTGTTCAGCAACTGACCCACCAA
>JBKJPR010000005.1:0-3388 GCA_046594275.1 Sediminibacterium sp. | reverse complement strand
AACCATCGTCAAAATTGTAGCTACTCCCACAATTTCATCAGTTTCATCTATCATCTCCACCAGCCATTTTACAATTCCCTTCGGGATATCAGCCTCTTCTTTCTTCTCCTGCCCGATCTTTTCTTTACAGGTGAAACGGATATGTATTTCGCTGCCGGGGTATACGGGTTTAGTAAACCGCAGTTCATCAATACCATAATTCAGTAAGACCGGATTTTTTTCATAGCTGTCTACAAACAAGCCCGCCGCCACACTGATGATAAAATATCCATGTGCCACCTGTTTATCAAACATCGTTCCCGCAAAATCAGTCTTTGTAAGGTGCGCATAAAAATGATCCCCGCTCAGGTCTGCAAACCGATCTATGTCATCGGAAGTGATCAGCCTTTTTGCGGTAATGAGCTGGTCGCCTATCTGCAATTCCTCGAAATATTTTTTGAAGGGATGTATAGTATCCGTGTTACCGGTTGCGCCGGGCTGGTACACATTGCTCACTGCGGTGATCATATCCGGCGATCCCTGAACTGCCACACGCTGCATATAATGTTTCACGCCACGTATGCCTCCCATTTCCTCACCCCCGCCCGCACGGCCGGGCCCCCCATGCACCAGCAGGGGCAATGGCGAACCATGACCGGTACTTTCTTTAGCACATTGTTCATTTAAAATAAGGATACGGCCATGCCAGGTACCCGCACCCAATACATACTGTTTGGCGATCAGTTTATCTGCTGTTACAATGGAACTAACCAATGACCCTTTGCCCATCTTTGCTAGCACAATAGCTTCTTCGGCCGATCTGTATGGCATTAGTGTAGACACAGGCCCGAATGCCTCTACCTCATGTACTTCTTTGCTATACAAGGGATGATCATTCAACAAAAGGATCGGGCTCATAAAAGCGCCTTTCACTGAGTCTGCATCTATTACTTCCACGCTGTCTAATGAACCATAGATGATCTGTGAAGAGGCCAGTAATTTTTGTACCTGCGCTTTTACTTCTTTGCGTTGCGATTCGCCGGCCAGTGAACCCATTCTTACTTTCTCATTCAGTGGGTTGCCGATAGTGGTTTGCGACAGCGCTTTACCCAATGCAATCTGCACCTCTTCCAGTTTATTCTCCGGTACAAATATCCTGCGGATCGCAGTACATTTCTGTCCGCACTTAGTGGTCATTTCCTTGCGCACTTCTTTGATAAAAATTTCCCATTCCGGCATGCCCGGTGTTACATCCTCACCCAATACAATACAATTAAGCGAGTCCGCTTCCATGGTGAAGGGCACATTCTCTTCCAAAACCCGTTTGCCTGATTTTAATAATAATCCGGTGGATGCAGAGCCGGTGAAAGTGATCACATCCTGCGAACCCACATGATCCAGCATATCCCCCGCACTGCCACAGATCAGTTGCAAAGCGCCATCCGGTAAAATTTTGGAGCGGGCTATTTCTTTTACTACGGCTTCCGTTAAAAAACAGGTAACGGTTGCCGGTTTCACTACGGCGGGAACGCCTGCTAAAATATTCACTGCGATTTTTTCGAGCATACCCCATACCGGGAAATTGAATGCATTGATATGAACAGCTACGCCTTCCTTGGGTATGAGTAAGTGATGGCCCATAAAAGTATTAGCCTTGCCCAATGGATGGTTCTCACCATCCAGGCAATACGGTGTATCCGGGAATTTTCTGCGGAGCGAGGCGTACGAAAATAAGTTACCGATGCCTCCTTCGATATCCACCCAACTATCCGCTTTAGTGGCTCCGGTGCGGTAGCTGATCTGGTAAAATGTAGTAAGGTGTTCCCTGAGATGGAGGGCAAGTGCCTTCAACATCAATCCTCTTTCATGAAAACTCATTTTACGTAACGCAGGATTGCCTTGCTTTCGGGCATAGTCGAGTATGGAAGCAAAATCCAGCCCTTTGGTAGAAGCCCTGGCAATGGCATCTCCGGAAACTGCATTATATAAAGACTGCCCCTCGCCATCACCCTGGATCCATTTACCGAGGATATAATTTTCTATTGTAACCATAGGGATAATTTGATAATTCGATAAGGCGCTAATTTGATAATGGCCGGGCTAGGTACTCCGTTATCACATTATCCAATTACCACAGTACACAACAAAGCTAACGATTGGTAGGTTTTATTGAGGCAGGTATTGAAACTTTAGTCCACCAGGCCGAACTGCCGTAAATGATGCAGGGTATGTTTATGGAGCAGGTTGATCTGTTGCTCATAATTCAACTCTCCAAACATTGGATTCATGGTTGTTTTTTGCAGGTCCGCTTCATAAACAGCAAACACATCATCCAGTTCCGGCTGCATTTTAGCAATGGCTTCTTCCATGCTTCCGTATTTATGAGCACGGGGTTCTTCAGGCATAAGGGGCATTTTGGTGTTTTCTTTGAACGGCATCTCCGTCATTATAAAGCCCCTGAGTTTTTCCAGGTGAACCGAATCAGTGGTCAGCAGCGGCAATGCAATCTTTCCATTAGCCACTTTAAACACATCCCGCATATGCTCGATCATTTGCTGGGCATCCATTTTACCCCATTTCCCTTTCTGGCCGGGTTGAAGTTGCTGTAAGAGAGGTATGTATTCGGTTTTAAGGAAATTTTCTTTTTGTTGTAACATAAGAAAGATTAAGTTGAAGTTTAAAGATAGGGAAGATATTTTTTTATCCCTCAGGCGGCTTGGAGCCTTCCGAGGGATAAAAAAATATCCCGCCATTTGTATGACGGGATTGCAGTTGGTTATTGGTTGTAAGAAGTTGGTTGCTATACTAATTAGACAGCCTTTTATCTATTTCGCTGCAAAGTGCGGTAAATATTCCATCCACAGTTCCTTCACCCTTCACTTTTACTACTTTATTGAACCTGCTGTAATATTCAGCCACCACCGATGTTTTGTTATGGTATTCTTTGATGCGTGCCCTGACAACCGATTCATTGTTATCATCACTCCTGCCGCTGGTAAGACCCCTGTTGAGCAGGCGATGCACCAGCTCCTCTTCACTCACTTCCAATGCCAATACTACACCTATTTCTGTATTTTTCAAGCGCAATAATTCGTCCAGCGCCTCACTTTGGGCCACTGTCCTGGGGAAACCATCAAATAAAAAGCCTTTTGCCTGTGGATTAGTGTCCAGGGCAGAACTGATCATGCCCACAACCACCTGATCCGGTACAAGCTGGCCCTGATCCATAATACTTTTTGCCTCCAACCCTAATACTGTCTGATTAGCGATCTCATTTCGTAACAGGTCTCCAGTCGATAAATGTTTTAATCCATACGCAGCAATCAGGTTTTCGCTTTGCGTACCTTTCCCACTGCCCGGAGGCCCAAACAGAATAATATTAAACATGTGCTTGCTAACCTTGCGTGAA
>JBKJPR010000473.1:0-6695 GCA_046594275.1 Sediminibacterium sp. | reverse complement strand
GATGATTTGTGCGCCCATATCAATCAGTTTGTCAACAAAAAACAAACGGCTTTCAAACATTTTCTGGTGTATCAATACACTACCCCTTGCCTGCGTGGCTACCACCAATACAATGCTCAGCAGGTCGGGGGTAAAGCCCGGCCAGGGATGATCTGAAATGGTGAGGATACCGCCATCTAAAAAAGTCTGTATCTCGTATACATCCTGTGCCGGTATATAAATATCATCCCCTTTAATTTGAAAGTTGATGCCGAGTTGCTGGAATTTTTCCGGTATCACACCCAGGTGTTCCACACCTGCATTTTTGATGGTGAGTTCGCTCTGTGTCATAGCAGCTAAGCCAATGAAGCTTCCTATCTCTATCATATCGGGCAGCATCCGGTGCTCGGTTCCGTGTAAGGATGCCACTCCATCAATGATAAGCCTGTTACTGCCGATGCCGCTGATCTTAGCGCCCATCCTGTTCAGCATCCTGCATAGTTGCTGCACATAGGGTTCGCAAGCGGCATTGTAAATGATGGTGATCCCTTCTGCCAGCACAGCGGCCATGGTAATATTGGCTGTACCGGTAACAGAGGGCTCATCTAATAACATGAATACCCCTTTGAGTTGTGGCGAGGATAATTTAAAACAACCCAGTACCTCATCATATTCATATTTGGCGCCGAGTTTTTCAAAGCCTATAATATGTGTATCCAGCCTTCTTCTTCCGATCTTATCGCCACCCGGTTTGGGTATATAGGCTCTTTTGAACCTCGACAGCATTGGCCCCGCAAACATCACACTCCCGCGAAGCTTCCCTCCTTTTTTGCGGAAAGCTTCAGTAGCCAGGTAATCAATATCAATATTATCTGCCTGGAATGTAACGGTATCTTTCGCGCTGCGGGTAACTTTTACGCCTATGTCTTCCAGTAACTCTATTAAAAGATTTACATCAAGTATATCGGGAATATTGGAAATGGTTACAGGTTCCGCTGTTAATAACACAGCAGATAATATCTGGAGTGCTTCATTCTTGGCCCCCTGCGGAATAATCTCCCCCTGTAATTTATTACCGCCAATTACTTCAAATGAACTCATAATGTCTGGAGTTTACTCATCGTAGAACGAAGATAGTTTACTGTTTAATTGGTTTACTGTTTAATTGTTACCGTCCAGGATGGCAGACACAAAAAAGCACCGGATTTTTCCGATGCTCAGTTATTTTATTATACTATAAACAATGTAACAGTGAAACAGTTTGGCAATTAAATAAGATTAATAACGCTTCTTAAACTGCCCACCCCTTCCTTCCGGGCGGCCACCGCCACCATTGCGGTTATTATCCCTTGGGCCATTCCCGTTGCCGCCGGTATTCCGGTTACGGCCATCTGTTCTGCCACTACCTGCCCGGTTATTATCTCTTCCACCACCTGCCCTGTTATCTCTTCCGCCGCCGCTACCCCTGCCGCCAAAATTTTGCTGCCAGCGTCCACCACCGCCACTGCGTGGATATTCATCCTGCTCAAAATTCTGGTTGCGGTGTTTAATGTAGGGGGTATTGCTGAACTCAAGTTGGCCACCTGTAATGCTGTTCAACTCGGTACGTATCGTATCATCATGTACCAACTCTTTATGCCAGTTGCTATAAGCCAGTTTCATATAATAGGCAATCGCGTGCGCAAAGCCTGCCTTCTTTTCAGGGTCTTCTTCTTTCAGTGCCTTGTCTATTACCACTTCCAGGTTCTTACCCAGATGCGCGTATTTGGGATGGCGCTTGGGGTAAGGCAAAGGATCCGGTTTCATTTTATACGTTTCCTTTTGGGGAATCGGGTATGGACTGTCTACCTCCAGTTTAAAATCACTCATAAAGAACAGGTGATCCCATAATTTATGCCTGAAGTCCTCCACATTTTTTAAATGCGGGTTCAGGAAACCCATTAATTCTATCACTGACTGCGTCTGCTGCTGGCGTTTTTCGCGGTCCTCGATGGTCAATAAGTATTCCACCATCTTCTGAACATGACGACCGTATTCCTTCATACCCAGGAGACTTCGCTCGGTATTGTATTCCATATAATTATTCATCTGCAATAGCAAATGTAAGTCTTTATCACAGATTCAAGTGATTTAGGGGTATGATTGGTATGATTTTCACTTTTCCGTAGGGAAGCCATAGCTGGGAGTTTGGAGTTGGAAGTTAGGAGTCTGAAGTAAGGCCACCTACTCCGGACTCCTAACTTCCAACTCCAGACTTCTAACTTATTACACGCCAAGCGCTTTTTTTGCAAATTGCTTCTAATCATACCCCAAATCATATCAAATCTGAGCTTTATCTTCGCCCCATGGAACAGTTAGTGCAACAGATCGATGCATATAGGCAGGAGATCGCAGCGTTTGAAGCTGCTACACCCGCTTCGATGGAAGAATTCCGCATCAAATGGCTCGGCACCAAAGGACTGGTGAAAACGATCATGGGCGAGATGAAAAATGTGCCCAACGACCGAAAAAAAGACTTCGGCCAGGCACTTAACGATTTCAAACTATTTGTAGAGGGTAAATACGAAGCCCTCAAAGAAAATAACTCCAAACTCCAAACTCCAAACTCCAAACTAATAGATTGGAGCCTCCCCGGAGACCCGGTGCCGGTTGGCACCCGCCACCCATTGAGTATTGTGCGTAACCAGATCGTTGCTATTTTCAGGCGTTTAGGTTTTGCAGTGGCAGAAGGTCCGGAAATAGAAGACGATTGGCACAATTTCGGTGCCATGAATTTGCCGGAAGATCATCCTGCCCGTGATATGCAGGATACTTTTTACATTAACCATCCTGACAAAGGAGGTACATCATGGCTCCTCCGAACCCACACCAGCAGCGTACAGGCCAGGGTAATGGAAACACAAAAACCTCCTATCCGGGTGATATGCCCGGGCCGTGTATACCGCAATGAAACCATAAGTGCAAGAGCGCATTGTTTCTTTCACCAGGTAGAAGGATTGTATATTGATGAGAACGTAAGCTTTGCCGACCTGAAACAAACCCTCTACTTTTTTGTTCAGGAAATGTTTGGTAAGGAGGTAAAGGTCCGTTTCCGCCCCAGCTATTTTCCCTTCACAGAACCCAGTGCTGAAATGGATATCAGTTGCCTTATCTGTGGAGGCGATGGCTGTAATATCTGTAAACATACCGGTTGGGTGGAGATACTGGGCAGTGGAATGGTGCATCCGAATGTGTTGGAGAATTTTGGTATCGATTCAAATAAGTATACCGGGTTTGCATTTGGTATGGGAGTAGAGCGTATTACTCAGCTAAAGTATCAGGTAAATGATCTTCGCTTATATTCTCAGAATGATGTACGTTTCCTGAAACAGTTTACAGGGGTGATTTAAATTCAGCAGTAGCCATACGCGCCCCTTCTGGTTTTTATTGATCATTTTGGCGGGCAGCATGGATGTAGAAGGTATCTGCTGACCATAAATGTATGTGCCAAATTGCTTTTCTTCTTAATGATAGCTTGTTTGATAGTACCATAGCACAGGCATACTGAATTGCACTAAACTCAGTGTTAAAGAAGCCTGAACTGCGGTCTTTTAAATCAAATCAGTCATCGTGATTTGAAATTCGCAGGATTTTTGTGCATATATCTTCTTTCATTTATACGTTAATATCTCACCGAATCTCATTCATCCGGCCACATTACCTTATCTTACCGTTTTATGTAATGCTTAAAATGTGCACATGATTGCTATCCTATTATTTTTTATAGGACATTGGTTCCTCTCGTTGTTCTTTCATTCATTCTTTTTGCACAGGTTTGCTTCTCATAAGATGTATACTACCAGCAAAAACTGGGAACGTACTTTCTACCTCACCACCTGGCTGGTGCAGGGTTCCTCTTTTTTAGTGCCCAGGGCATATGGGGTAATGCACCGCATGCACCATACCTACAGCGATACAGAACAGGATCCGCATTCTCCCCATTTTTTTAAAGATGTATATCAGATGATGCAAAGCACCATCGTGATCTTTCGTGGTTTTTTAACCGGCAAGAATTTACCTGATGCGCAATTCACAAAAGAATACCTACCTGTCTGGGATAAAGTAGATAAGTTCGGTCACCATGTGGTTACCCGTTTATTCTTTGGCGCTGCCTATACAGCTTTCTATATTTGGTTCGCACCCAATGCCTGGTGGTTCCTGTTATTACCCGTTCATTTTTTAATGGGGCCTATCCAGGGTGCTGTTGTAAACTGGTGCGGGCATAAATACGGCTACAGCAATTATGATAATGGCGATCATTCAAAGAACACTTCGCCCTGGGGTATTATAATGATGGGTGAACTGTTCCAGAACAACCACCATTATGCAAAGAATGATGCCAATTTTGCCAAGAAATGGTTCGAATTCGATCTTACCTATTTTATTATGCGTGGGCTGAACCGGGTGGGTATTATCCGGTTGGTGCCTGTGGTGCAGCCTGCTCTCATTACTCTTTCCAATGAAAATACTCCTGAGGTTTTCGTCAGCCTTAAGTCGTGAAGCGTGAGTGACTGTGCGGAAATTTGTGCAGACGCATTAATTTTACTGGACAATTCATTATTCCATCATGGTTCACGCCACTAAAGGCATTGTTTTACGTACCGTAAAGTATGGTGATACCAGTATCATCACTACAGTGTATACTGAATTATTTGGCATACAGAGTTATATTGTAAAAGGGGTTAGGCAAAGCAGTAAAACATCTGCGGGCAGGGCCAGTTTTTTCCAACCGGCTGCCATGCTTGATATGGAAGTACATCATAACGAACTGAAACAGTTACAGTTTATTAAAGAGTACCAATGGAGTTACCTGTATGAGCATGTATTGTTTGATGTGGTAAAGAATACTGTTGCTATGTTCGTGATAGAATTATTGCAACACAGTTTAAAACAACCCGAGGCTAATCCTGAATTATTTTACCTGATAGAAGATACGCTCAAGCAACTGGATAAAGGAAATGATACCTTAACCGGGAATCTCCCGCTATATTTTACTTTACACCTCAGCAGCGAACTCGGCTTCCGGATGCAGGGCAGCTACAGTGCGAAAACGCCGCTTTTTGACCTGCAGGAAGGCATGTTCATGGCAGATAGGCCATCGCATCCTTATTATATCGAAGGAGTACTGGCACAAACCACTTCGCAGTTATTGGCGGTGAAGTTCTATAATGACCTGGAAAATATTGTGCTGAACCGGGTTCTCAGGCGGGAACTGCTCCAGGCTTATCAAACCTATCTTTCCCTGCACATCCAGGATTTTGGTGAGATGAAAAGTTTCGCGATTCTAAAGGAAATACTGAGCTGAGTTAGAAGTCTGGAGTTAGGAGTTAGGAGTCTGGTTTTTTCATTCACTTCAGACTCCTAACTCCTAACTCCAGACTTTACATCATCCTTCTTACAGAAGAGGTTTCTCCCATCTTCCCATTCTCCAGTTGTTCCAGTATCAATACCCCCGGCGTTTTCCCATTTTCAAAACTTCCCAAATGATCATCCATTTGTAAAGCGTTTGCCCCGTTATAGGTGGCCCATTGGAGTAATTGATTTAGTGGTATTGTGGAAAAATGCTTTGTGATAGTTTTGAGTTCGTCCAATACACTTAAACTCCAGTTACTGGCAAGGCTGTCTGTACCGATCACTATATCGGCATTGTGCCTGTGCAATAATTCAACCGGCGGCAATGCCTTTTCTATATATTGATTGGCATTAATGCAAAGACAATAATAAAAATCCTGCCCCACGGCTGACGACTCACGACTCACGGCCCACACATCTTCTTCCTTCATAAAAGTGTTATGCACCAGTATCACATTGCGGGCGTTATTGAGTTTTTCAATGTACGATTGTAAACTGCTTTTGCCGGTTGGCTGAAAGAATGAGGAATCTATTTGCATCATCTCATACATCCGCTTAAAATCACCGGTACCTGTGAGAAAAAGATCGTCTTCGAAAATGGTTTCCTGGCTGTGAATGCTCACGGTCTTACCACTGAAATAAGGGGCCATGCGTTTCCATAAGTCATTCGAAACAGAGTAGGGCGCATGTGGGACGAGGGCAGTTTGGAGTTGGGAGTTGGGAGTTGGGAGTTGGGAGAAGGCTCCGTAAAACCCCAGGGACCTTTCGAAACGTATTTCTGCGACCGCGGGCAGCCATCCGCTTACTTCGATAAAATTGTAATACGCAAGTCTTTCTTTTGATTTTTGTGGAAGGGTGGATAAATTATTGCAGATATCCCCCACACCTACGATGCCGTTTGCAAGCATTTCATTCTCAGCTTTCACAATGGCGTCTGCAATGGCTTCATCCGGGAAATCTCTTTCATTTACGACCTTGAAAACAAAATCCACCAGCCCGGTTTGTTCAGGTATCAGGCCCTTCATATGGCTGAGCTCAAGATGGCAATGGCAATTGATGAAACCGGGTGTTAGTATACCATCGAGATGCCGGATATTATCGCCTGCATCTTTTTCAGGAACAATACCCTGGACCCTCCCCTGTTCATTCGTGATCAGTACATGATCCGGCCCCAGCATTTTTGTGCCGGTAAATAATTGGGTAGCCTGGAATTTGTGGTACGACAAAATCTATTGGAGTTCGTATTCTTTGATCAATGCTTCTATCGGTATGCGTAGTATTTTACTGAATTTCCGGATCATGGTTAATGATAAGGCCTGTTTATA
>JBKJPR010000363.1:0-4306 GCA_046594275.1 Sediminibacterium sp. | reverse complement strand
ATACCTTAGCGCCAGAACCGGCTACAACAGCGATTCCCTTACCTACCAGGTGCAGATCAGCGCCAATCCCGGTAATTCGGGCGGGCCGGTATTCAATACCAACGGCGAGGTTATCGGTATCTTAAGTACCCGTCAGGCGCAGGCGGAAGGGGTTGCCTTTGCGGTAAAATCTAAAAATATCCTTCGGATGGTGGATGAATTGAAAAACATTGATACCAGTATCGAAAAAATAAAATTACCTGTCCGTTCCGCTTTAAAGGGTATGGAAAGAAAACAACAGATTACAAAGCTGGAAGAATGCGTGTTCTATGTAAAGGCTTTTAATAAATAAAATCAGTTGGTTTGGATGTAATATGTAGCCCTGCTCAATGAGCGGGGTTATTTTTTGGGGTATAGACACGCCTGATAACTGGAACTGTTTCCGGTTGTCAAAAAGATCATGATTCGGTTGTCACATGCGTTAGTACTTTGGCTGGCCTGAAAATAGTAATAAAAAAAGAGAAGCACGTGGCTTCTCCCTGTAAAAATCTTATACATCTATTATCCTAAGCCCATAAATCCGCAGGATATTCCCCCGAAGTTACCAGTGCATTGATACTTGTCTGCACGCCCGGTGCATCTTCTTTATAGGTTACCCCGAACCATTTGGCAGAAGTGGGGATCACTTTTACTATACCCTGCCCCGACTGGATAAAATGCCCGGTAGCGGTTGGAATGAAGAATTCTGATTTAGGTTCGTTCATATGCTTATCAAGAAACGCACTGAATTGTGTTTCACAAACAGTTATAAAAGCAGGGTCGAAACACAGGTAGTTCATACTCACCAGGCTGTCTTCAGATACCTCGTGTTTGCCTGTAGCATCCTCGTAAGTGATCTTACCATTCTCATCACGGTAAATACTCGTCCGTTCATTGATATCAGTAAGATTACTATTTGCATCCACTTCACATACACCCCGGCTCACACTGCCGTTATCACTCAGGGTATTCTTCAGTTCATATCCTATGATACACTGTGTTTCCGGATTGCACTGGGTGGTTAAAAAATGATAGGCTTTTACAAATGCATCCCGACCATAATAATCATCAGCATTGATGACGGCAAAAGGTTCATTCACTTTTCCTTTGCAGCAAAGTACTGCGTGGGCGGTGCCCCAGGGCTTTGTCCTTTCTGGGGGTATGGATCTCCCGCCTGTAAAATCGGTCAAATGCTGGTATACATAATCCGTATCGATCCGGCCATTTAATTTTGGCTCAAAAATGGCTTTGAAATTTTCAGCAAATTCTTCGCGGATGATAAATACAATTTTTCCAAATCCCGCCTTTATAGCGTCATAAATTGAATAATCCATGATAGTTTCGCCACCAGGACCAAATGACTGTATTTGTTTCATACTTCCATAACGGCTGGCCATGCCTGCTGCCAATATCACGAGGGTTGGTTTCATAGTACCTATTTTGGAATGCGAAGCTAAAGGTTTCAGGTATCCCGGCAAACAGTTCAAATGAGAGAATTTATACAAAATATTAAAATTCAGCCATTGCCCTCTTTCGGGAACGAAACTGTAGAAGTGGCCATTCTCCGCCTCGACCTGTTACACCCGGTTGTATCGGGTAATAAATGGTTCAAGCTGCAATATTATTTACAGGATGCACTGGCTACGCAGAAAAACACGATCGCGACTTTTGGCGGCGCCTGGTCCAATCATATTGTAGCTACTGCTTATGCTGCCCGGGAAGCAGGGCTGAAAAGCATCGGTTTTATACGGGGGGAGATGTTTACAGAACCCAGTCCAACCCTTTTACAGGCGATGTCCTATGGTATGGAACTGGTGTTTATTAACCGGGAAAGATACCGTAACAAAGAATCCATTATCCAGGAACAGTACCGTACTGGCCTTTACTGGATAATGGAAGGAGGGTACGGTGAGTTAGGCGCCCGGGGCGCGGCAGAAATTGCCAGGGTTGCAGATAGCTCCCGTTACACCCATATCTTTTGTGCGGCAGGTACCGGTACCATGCTGGCGGGTTTGATTAAAACTGCGGCGCCGCATCAGCAACTAACCGGCATAAGTGTTCTTAAAAATCACCTGGGGCTGGAAAAAGAGATCCGCTGTTTATTAACCGATACAGAAAGGCAAAAGCCCTTTTCCATTGTACACGATTATCATTTTGGGGGATATGCGAGGCACCCTGAGGATTTGATCCTGTTTATGAAAAAAATCTGGCTTATCGAAGGAGTACCCACAGATATTGTATATACTTCGAAACTGCTTTTTGCGGCGAAGGACCTGGTTGAAAAAAATTATTTCCCGCCCGGAAGCAGGCTATTACTTATACACAGTGGAGGATTGCAGGGCAATGGTTCCCTTTTACCCTCCACATTACCTTTTTAATAACGCTACAGCTTTTATATTTGCACACAATGAATCCATTACGCAGTCTGGCCATTTTTATTTTCACAGGGATATTGTCTGTTTCTGCTACTGCACAGAATGTATTGCCTGAATTTTCAGTACGCGAACTCACGAAAGGAAAGATACAGGTGAGCTGGAACAATCCTTATGAAACCTGTATCCAGTTAGCAGTACAGCGATCTGCGGACAGTATTACGAATTTCAGGACCATTTTTTCAACGCTTTCACCAGAACTTCCCGCGAATGGTTTTGTAGATAATAAACCATTGTATGGCAGGATATCTTATTACCGGATCTTTTATGTGTTGCAGGGCGGGGCCTATTATTTTACGAAACCCATTGGGGTGGAAACCAAGATGCCCTTTGTTGATAGACCCGTTCTCAAAATAGATCCTTCAAAACGGACCTCGAGAGGAAGAATAACAGCAGAACCAGATCCGAAGGATCTTATTAGTTTGCTGATAAAGGGAACGGAAGTTTTCAAATTAACAAAACCGGAATACTTGCAATTCAGAGATTCTATCAATACCCGGACAAAAGACGCATTACAAAGGATTAATGATAATACTATCGAATGGCGGCCCGCCAGGCCAACCCGTAACACAGAAATTTTTGGTATCTACCGGAAAAATATACTACTGGCTCAACTCAATGCTACGGAATATAAAAAATTTAAAGATTCCATCGCTTCAGGCACCAAGGATACCTTGTATATAGTGGACATAGGACGTGTTCAGTTACGACCTTTTATTCCCCTGACAAAAGGATTCATATCTGTTTACCGGAATGACAGCCTGGTAATGCAACTGGACCCTGCATTTTATAAAAAATTCAGGGATTCTATATCTACCCAGACAAAAGACACCCTGTACTCCATTAACAGCCGTGAACTGGAGATACATCCTTTCATGGTAAAATATGCCTGGCGACCTTCTTACTATGTATTTACCAATACCAGGGGGTATGTTACCATCCTGCTTCCATTGGTAAAGCAACACAGGTACCGGATCATTTTTTATGATGAGGACGGATCTGATTTATTCCAGATTAAATCCTTAAAGGAAGTAGAATTGGTATTGGATAAAACCAATTTCATGCACGCCGGCTGGTTCACTTTTGAGTTATTTGAGAATGATAAATTAAAGGAGAAGAATAAGTTTTACCTGGCAAGAGATTGAAGGGGATGGTGAATGGTCAATGGTGAGTAGTCAGTGGTGAGTGGTCAGTCACACCCTATACCCCCTATTACTCACTCCTCACTCCTCACTCCTCAGATCAATCTGCAGTCAAATACTTTTTCAAAATTTTTTTTCACTTTGTATTTTATGTCATCCATCGGCACAGCATGGCCCAACTCTTTCTGAAGGGAAGTAACCTGTTTATTCTGGATACCGCATGGAACAATATGATCAAAATACCGGAGGTCTGTATTTACATTAAAAGCAAACCCATGCATGGTTATCCATCGGCTGCATTTGATACCCATGGCACAGATTTTACGTTCATTTCCCGGGATACCCGGATCCACCCAAACACCTGTTTCGCCTGGACTCCTGTCTCCTTTTAACCCGTATTCTGACATGGTAAGGATAATCAATTCTTCCAAATTCCGCAAGTACCAACCCAGGTCAGTTTTGAATTTTTCAAGATCCATAATGGGGTAACCCACCAGTTGCTCCGGCCCGTGGAAAGTGATATCACCACCACGGTTGATATGATAATATTCTATTCCTTTTTTATTTCTTTCTGCTTCCTCTATCAACAAATGATCCCCTTTACCGTTTTTGCCAAGGGTATAAACGGGATCGTGTTCCACAAACAGCAAATGATGCGTAGTAGGTAAATCAGTAAGAGATGAAGAAGTGGGTTCCGCAAACCGGAATGCAGAT
>JBKJPR010000104.1:0-4904 GCA_046594275.1 Sediminibacterium sp. | reverse complement strand
GGCTTCTACTTACCGGTGGGAAAGCTGTTATGGATATGAGTATCTATACGCAGGGCCATTGTTCATACATCAGCTATCGCATGTCTGGATTGACTTTAGGGGTATTCAGGATGCCTTCATGCGCAAAAAAGGTATTGATTATTTTGAGAACAGCCGCCGCGCTACTTATGTGCAACAACAATATGCAATAGATAACCCACTCAACCTCGCTGGTTATGCTTCAAGCTGCTGGGGAATTACTGCAAGCGAAGGGCCCGGTCCGGATACGCTCAAAATAAATGACGTAGAGCGGCAATTTTTTGATTATGTAGGTCGTGGTGTACCATACGGGCCCGATGACGGCACCCTTGCGCCGTGGGGTTTGGTGGCATCGCTCCCATTCGCATCCGAGATTGTTTTAGTGGCACTTGACCATTGTATTCATCAGGCTAAGTTGACAGAGTTTAATTCCTATGGCTTCAAAGCATCTTTTAACCCAACTCATCCTGGTGAGGCTGGCAATCCTTATGGTTGGTGGGTATCGCCGTGGCACTTCGGGCTCAATCAGGGTCCGATTGTTTTAATGATTGAAAACTATCGTACTGGGCTGGTGTGGCAATGGATGCGAAAGTGCCCATATATCGTTACAGGCTTGCGGAAAGCAGATTTTAAAGGAGGCTGGTTATGACGATTGGGAAACCAGGCTTAGCGCTACAACACTAACCTGTCATAAATTAGTTACTGATAAAACCGACAAAGACATCATTGGCAATACATTCACTGTATGTTTTTTGAAGGATGCTTAACCTGAAGCTGGTATCTCATGAATTATTGAATTACATAATCGAAACTTACTATTCTCCCATGGAAAACCTTAAACTTACTATTTTTATCCTACCATTCATTACGCTTCTAGTGGTTGCATTTTTTTATGTATCGATACTTAGAAAAACAACAAATAAAATAGTATTTAGAAAAATGGTAATTATTACAAGCCTGTTTGCTTATATCTTTAACCTTGGATGGGAACTGGTTCACCTGCCTTTATACATTGGCGGTTCGTATACCCTAAGGCACATATCTATTTGCGCATTAGCTTCTGTAGCTGATGTTATCATGGTGCTGCTGATGTACCTTTCTTTCGGGCTTATCTATAAAAACCCATTGTGGGTAAATGAGTTTACATGGCAAAGAAAGCTGGTGCTTATCCTGATTGGTGGAGTGGGGGCAGTTTTAGGAGAGATGAGGCATACAGGTGAAAGTAACTGGGCTTATGCGCCGTCCATGCCCGTTATTCCTATACTAAATGTTGGGCTTTCTCCAGTTCTGCAATTCATGATTTTACCTTTAATTGTTTATTATCTAAGTTACTATATGGCAAAGAATTTCTTTCATTAGTGTATGGCTCGCAGATACAAGCACTTTAAGATATGGTAAAAGAGGTCTTTTAAAGGTTTGGTATAATTCATTCTTGCGCTTATTCAAAAAACCAGTTTTTAAAGTCTGATTCACAAACGCTTATGTATTATATTAAATGGGACGCAAACAACCAGAGCGTAAGCAATTAATATACCCTGCGTTCTGCCAAAATTTTGCAAAAAATCTCTTTTATACTATAACTCCTTAACCTTAAAGTGTAACTTTACCGTATAATAAATTGAGTATGGGAGCAACCATTTGGCGATTTTTCCTTTCATTATGTAAAGCTATCTTTTTGCATAAGAAAGATTGTTGTAAGTGACCATCCAAAGGATTCTTTTAGATATCCTATTATGAAGAAGATTTTAGTAACCATATTAGCCCTAGTATATCTCTCCGTTTCGAGCGGGGCCACTGTTCATGTACATTATTGCATGGGCAAGCTAATGAACTGGAATTTAACGGATAAAAATGATGGCAAATGTGGCACTTGTGGTATGCAGAAATCCGTTCACAAAGGCTGCTGCCAGGATGAGCAAAAGCAGCTAAAAATTGAAAAAGATCAGAAGGTTTCAGGAACTGCTTTTCAATTTCATACTTTATCTTCTGTTGCAGTGGCCCATTCTTACCCGAACCTGCCTTCGATCTATTTTCTTTCTCGGATATTAGATATCCCTGTTGCCCATGCACCACCACAACCCGGTGCAGTGCCTATTTTCGTTCTCAATCGCAATTTCCGTATTTGATTCTTCTTCTCTGATTCAATGGCTGGCATTCAGTCGGCCACAAGCTGTATCTACTATTGATACACTTATTAATTCTTTCCTATTTACTGATTCACAATTTTGATAGGCCCGGGCTGTAACTCCGCCTGCTGTTTCTATCATTCTTAAAATATAAAAAATGAAAACGATAAAATTATTGTTTGTACTGGTTGCGGTAGTAACCATTCAATCAGCAAATGCACAGAGCGACAAATACCAAAGAACCATAGGTATAAAAAAACAAACTGTAAAAGTATATGGTAATTGCGATATGGATAAACGCCGTATTGAAAAAACTGCTTTAGCAGTAGAAGGCATCAAATCTGCCACCTGGGATGTAGACAAACAAACACTTACAGTTACCTACGATCTTTTTAAAACAGAGGCAGTGGACCTTGTACAGAAGAAAATCGCTTTTGGCGGAAATGATACTGAAAAATACAAAGCCAATGATACCGCCTATCAAAAGCTACCGGCTTGTTGCCAGTACCAGAGAAACCAAATGTAGTCGTCGATAATAATGTGGGCACCGGTACAATACAAATAATTACCGGTGCTCTTTTATCATTAATACAATTATTATGAAACCATATCTGTATATCTGCCTTTTAGCCCTGACCATACCCGGGCTTAGGTCTTATGGGCAAAACACCGGGATCGCTCAAAAAGACAGCAGTATCAGCTTTTCCGTATTTGGCGCCTGTGAACAATGCAAAGAACGTATTGAAAAGGTGGTGAAGGGCAAGGGCGTAAAAAGCGCTTCCTGGAATGTAGATACAAAGCAGCTTTCAATCGTATACAATGCATTGCAGGTTTCGCTGGATAAAATACAAAACCGGATTGTGGCTGTTGGCCATGACCTGGAAAATAAAAAAGCAAAAGACTTAGTATACAATGCATTGCCAGCCTGCTGCCATTACCGGGAAATGGAAACCATGCTGGCAGAAATAAAGGCAGACACCATTCCTACTAAGCAACCGGATAAAATTGCTGCCAGACTTGATTCCGCTGCCACACCTGTTTCAAATGAACCAAAACCCGGATTGCAATTCATTCAAGGCCTGGTAGTAGAAGCAGATACCAAAGGGGAATTTAATCCTTTACCTAATGCATCTGTACACTGGTTAGGCACCAATACCGGCGTACTAACCGATAGCACAGGTGTTTTCCAGATCAGGCATACTGGCACTAACAGCCGGCTTGTTATAAATTATACTGGTTATCTGCCGGATACAATTACCATTTCTGATCTGAATACATTAAAAATTATAATGGCATCAAACCGGCAATTAAAAGAAGTAACTGTTACCAACAGGCAAAGAGCAAGCTATATATCAACCATCAGTGCAATCAGGACGGAAGTGATGACAGGCAAAGAAATTCTCAAAGCTGCCTGTTGCAACCTGAGTGAGAGTTTTGAAACAAACCCTTCGGTGGACGTATCTTATAATGATGCAGTAACCGGTTCAAAACAAATACAGTTATTGGGATTGAGTGGGAACTATACCCAGCTTACCGTGGAGAACCTCCCTGGCCCAAGGGGTATTGCCACCCCATTAGGCTTGAATTCGATTGCAGGTTCATGGATAGAATCCATCCAGTTGACCAAAGGCGTTGGGTCAGTGGCCAATGGCTACGAAAGCATTGCCGGGCAGATAAATGTGGAGTTAAAGAAGCCCGAGAACAGTGAACGGTTATTAGCCAATGCCTATATAAATGATTTCGGTAAAACAGACCTGAACCTGAACCTAACCAGCAAGATCAGTAAAAAATGGTCGGCTGGCTTATTGTTACACGATGATTTTTTGAATAACAAGAAACTTGATTTTAATAAAGATGGATTCCGGGACTTACCCACCGGTAACCAATTTAGCCTGGTAAACCGATATAAGTATGATAATTCCAAAGGCTTACTTGCACAATTTGGCTTCAAGGTTTTAAATGACCAAAGAACAGGTGGTGAAGTGGGCTTTGATGCGGATAAAGATAAAGCTATCACCAATCATTACGGCTTAGGCATCCGTACCGAACGCTATGAGGGCTTTGCAAAGCTGGGTTATGTATTTCCGCAAAAAATATATAAAAGCATCGGGCTCCAGATAGCTGCTATCAGTCACACCCAAAATTCTTATTTTGGACAAACAACTTATGATGCAAAACAGCAAAGCTTTTACAGTAATTTAATTTACCAATCCATCATTCATACAACCGCACACAAGTTCAGGACCGGGCTCAGTTTTCAATATGATAAGTATAGGGAAGATTTCAAATCAAAAAACTATAAACGAACAGAAATAGTGCCTGGTGGATTCTTTGAATACACTTTTACGCCCTCGGATAAATTCAGTGCGGTAGCAGGCCTGCGGGCCGATTATAATAACCTCTTTGGATTTTTTGTGACACCCCGTATAAATCTTCGGTACGAACCCATAACAGGAACCGTTATCCGCGGTAGTGCCGGCCGGGGGCAACGGACAGCCAATATTTTTGCAGAAAATACCAGTGTATTTGTCAGCGCCAGACAAGTAAATATTATGACAACTGATGCGGGGAAAGCATACGGCTTAAACCCGGAAATAGCCTGGAACAAGGGGATCAGTATAGATCAGAAATTTAAACTTTTCTATAATGACGCCTCTTTGAACCTTGACTATTTCAGAAACGATTTTACAAACCAGGTGGTAGTTGATATAGAAAATGCAAGGGAAGTAAAGTTCTACAACCTGCAGGGAAAATCCTATT
>JBKJPR010000191.1:0-6294 GCA_046594275.1 Sediminibacterium sp. | reverse complement strand
TATGGTTTTGTAAAAGGTTTTGAAAACGTTGTTTTTCCCTTGATTCAACACAGCATTCCCGATATTGAAGAAAGACGCAAAATTCATTTACTTGTTTCTGATCTCAATATGCTTGGCATTGATGAAGCAGGCATTGCAACCATCCCAGATCATTTTTTTGCAGAAGCCTATCATTCCAATGCAACAGCACTGGGCGGCATGTATGTGCTTGAAGGATCGGTATTAGGTGGCGCTGTTATTTACAAACATTTACAAACAACATGGGGTATTGAAGCCATAGTCGGCAAAGCCAATTATTTTATAGCGTACGGACCTGAAACTGGCAGCCGGTGGAAATTGTTTTTACAGGCATTTTGCCTGGCATCATCGGGCATGGAAGAAGAAGTTATTAAAAGCGCCTCACAAACTTTCAGCATACTGCATCATTGGTTTAATAACACTTCATTTGAACTGATACAACATGAATTTTAAAAATCTCACCAATAAAGATACCGTAACCATTATTAATTGCGAAGCGGAACCCATTCATATTCCTGGCAGCATACAACCTTATGGTTATTTGCTGGCTTTGAATAAAATTGATAACATCATTCAGTATTGCAGCGAAAACTGCACTACACTTTTTAACAAGCCCCTGAACCAAATTCTTGGCAAGCCTTTTTCTGAATTTTTTAAAAAAGAAGATGCGGATTCTTTTGCGGCCTATTCTGCAAAAATAGAAGATGCGGTAAAGCCTTTTGCATTTAGTGTGGGCAATCAAAGCTTTCACATTACCGCCTTTTCTACAAAAGAAAATATTGTAATGGAGTTTGAACCTTTTAGCCAGGAAGGATTTGAACTGCCCGATCTTTTTTTACAATCTGAACGTTTTGCTTACTCCACAGAAAGAGCCGACAACCTGCAAATGCTTTGTCAGCATGTGGCAGATGAAACAAGAAAGATTACCGGATACGACAGGATAATGATTTACCGCTTTGACAAGGATAACAACGGGCAGGTGTTTGCCGAAAGCAGGATAGAAAACATTGAGCCTTTCTTAGGTTTGTATTACCCGGCCACCGATATTCCGGTGCAGGCAAGAGAATTGTTTTTACTAAACCGTATTCGGATGCTTGCCAATGTGAAGGCGACCAATGTGCCGCTTTATGCTTTAGATGAAAATGCAACTAATAAAAGTATAGACCTCAGTCTTTCCACGCTGCGTAGTTTTTCGCCCATGCATATTCAGTATTTAAACAACATGGGTGTTGGCGCCACTTTCACCATTGCCCTTATCAATCATGGCAAGCTATGGGGCTTGATAGCTTGCCATCATTATGCACCCAAACACATTCCTTATCACGTTCGGCTGGCGGCAAACCTACAGGGTGTTTTTCTTTCATCTCAAATTGATGTGCGCCTGGTGGCCGATGAATTTAAGCTTGTAAATGAAACGGGGAAAAAACTGGATAGCCTGCATAAAATAATGACAGGCAACGAGCAAAGCCTGGCACAAGAACAAACCCTTGTTCAATTAAAAAACCTGTTGAATGCAGATGCCGTGGTAATTGCTTACAAAGAAGTTTTTTATAAACATGGCCTGCTGCCGGAAGATGAAAAATTAAATGATTTAATGAACTGGCTTGACATTTCAATTGACAATGATATTTTTCAAACCTCAAAGCTTGCCGACAGTTATCCCCAAGCTGAAGACTTAGGCAGCCAGGTTGCCGGTGTGGTTTACCTGCCTATAGGCACGCAAACTAAAAATGGCATAGCTTGGATAAGGCAGGAGGTGGAAAAAACAGTTAACTGGGGCGGCGATCCATCAAAACCTATGAACATAGATGCGGAAAACCAAAGTCTTACTCCACGCAAATCTTTTGTTTTGTGGAAAGAGTCCGTTAAAGGCCAAAGTGCAGCATGGCAAAAGCCCGAAATCAATGCAGCTTCCGTCATTTGCTCCTACATTCAACAACAGTTTCATTTGACAGATATGAAGGAGGAAGAACGCCGCTACCTGAACCTGAACGAAAGACTAAAGAAAGCCAACGAGGAACTTGCCAATATGAACTGGGTAAGCACCCACGATTTAAAAGAGCCGCTTCGCCAAATTCAGATGTATGCTTCGGTTATTTTACAAAAACATCAGACTGAAATTCCAGAATCTGTAATAACCAATATCCTTCGCATGCAAAGTTCGGCAGGCCGTATGCAAAATCTGATTGATGCCCTGCTCTCCTATACAAAAGTTATAAATGAAGAAAAACAATTGGTTACTAGTGATTTGAACGTGATACTTGACGAAATACAAGCCGACCTCAAAAAAAGAATAGAAGAAAAAGGTGGAAGCCTGCAATGGAAAAACCTGCCGGTGATACAAGGCATGACGTTTCTGATAAAGCAGTTATTTGAAAACCTTATAAACAACTCGCTGAAATTTTCCAAAGAAGACAGGCCACCTGTTATAATCATCAGCAGCCAGATGGTTGATGAAACCATGAAGGACACCAGGCTCAATAGTGAACATGATTATTATAAAATTACCGTTGCCGATAACGGTGTTGGCTTTAACCCGGCTTATAAAAAAGATCTGTTCAAGATGTTTCAGCGTTTTCATGGCCAACAATACATTGGATCCGGAATTGGCCTTTCTATCTGCCAGAAAATTGCGGAAGCGCATGATGGATTTATAGAAGCTGACGGAGAGGAGGGCAAAGGCGCAGCCTTCAACATTTATCTTCCGGTAAATAAGATAATTATAACAAACCCGCTGGCAGTAAAAGATGAAAAAAGCGGCGTATTTTAGAACAGAAATCCAAATCGGTTTTTATTAAACTGAAATGCAGATCTGATGAACATAGTGACCTATCTGAAACTTTTTCCAATTGGCTGTGAAAACTTCGAAAACTCTATTTGATCCTGGCACTAAAATAAGGGGAACTTACATGTGTAAGTATGCTTATAAATTGGGCTAATTCATATTTTTTAATTGCTCAACTGTATTTCAGCCGTTCTATTATGGCAGATATTCCTTTCAGGCAACATTTACTTTCTCATCCACAAAATACATATCTATCTCTCCCACATTTTTTGCGGAGATCTTGCCGCGGTGACTGCAGGTATATACTTCTTTAACAAGTTCATACACGCCGGCAGAAATATTTACCCGGCCGGGAGCCCCATTGCTTTCCATGCGGCTGGCAATATTTACGGTGCTGCCCCAGATATCATACGCGTATTTTTTCCTGCCTACCACGCCGGCTACTACCGGGCCAATATGTATACCCACCCTTAGCTCCCAGAGAGGCATACCGATGGCCATTCTTTTCTCGTTTTTTTCTTTTATAAAGGCCTGCATTTCCAGCCCGGCATTGATCATGTTAAACAGGTGCGATTGGTAGTGGGTGGGTATGCCACCTGCACACATATAGGAATCACCAATCGTTTTAATTTTTTCGAGCTGGTTGTTTTCCACAATATCATCAAAGGCCATGAAGGAATCATTCAGTTCCTCGATCAGTTCCTGTGGCGACATTTTATCGGACAGAGAAGTAAAACTCTTAAAATCAGTAAACAGAACCGAAACGCTTTCATAATGCCTGGGTGTGGCATGCCCATGTTCCTGTAGTTCCGTGGCTACTTCTGCCGGCAGTATATTGAGCATCAGGTTTTCTATCTGTACTTTTTGTTTGTCGAGAATGATATTGGTCTTTACCTTGATGCGGTAGTTCCTGTATATAACAAAGGCAATCACCATTAGCAGGAGAATCCCTATTGCCAGTGCATTACGGGTGGCTTTCTGTTTTTGAATAGTCAGTTCATTTACTTTAATATCTTTCTCTTTTTCTGAAATATTATAGTTTAATTGAAGATTAGAAACTTTTTTAGAATTCTCTGTATTGTAAAGAGTATCCTTATAATTAGTTTCCAATGTTAAGTATGAAAATGCTTTCCCGAAATCGCCTTTTTTTACATAACTGTCTTTTAAACCGGCATACGTCTCTATAATCTCTTCAAAGGAATGCGCTTCTAATAATAAAGGTTCAGCCTGTAAAAATCCTTTCAAAGCCATTTCCAAATTGCCATTTTTCAAATAGGTAGATGCTAAGCCCAGAGCCGATTTACCAATGTCTTGTTGTGCTTTTAATTTAGTTGCCAGTTGAACGGAAAGCTTTTGATAAGCAATTGCGGAATCAAATTTTTCTATATATGTATACGTTTTGCCGATATTATTTAAAACATATACAGTGTTTATGATTTCAACATTCTCGCTAGCCTTAAGTCCTTTTTTTAAATAGAAGAAGGACGAGTCAATGTATAAAACTGAGGATTCTTTCTTTGCCAGTTTAAGATACACATCTCCCAGATTTGCATAAATGGTTATAATAGAAGGGATATCCTCAAATTTTTCACTTATAGGAAGAGCCCGCATAAAATATTGTACGGATAAATGAAGTTTATTAAGGTTCCTTAGGTAGGTAACCCCAATATTTTGCAAAACAGTTGCAATTCGAAACATATCACTTTGTTCTTCCGCAATAGTTAGAGATTGTAAAGAATACTCAATAGATTTTACATCGTCACCTGATCTAGTATAGAGTGCGCCAATATTACCTAGTATATTAGATATGCCTTGTTTATCATTTATTTCACGGAAAAGTTTTAAGGATTTTAGCCAATTGTCAAGTGTTTCTACATCTTTATCCCCTTGGTAGTAATAACTCATACCCATCCATTTATATGCACGGGCTTGGCCTATAACAAAATTCAAGCTATCGGAAAGTTGTAAAGCCTTGGCACCATATATAAACGATTCATCAAAAGCGGTGTTGGATAATTTTCTACTAATCAAAATCAGTGTATTCACTTTATTAGTATCCGATTTTGAATTGGCTAGAACTGTTTTAAGGCTATCAACCATTTTATCCTGAGCAACTATTGTTGACGAGATAAAAAAAAGTAAGCTAAAAAACAGTTGCCCAAGCTTTCCCATGATCTACACTTATTTTTTCTTAGTGAATTTACTACTTAATGAATTCGGCGTATCAATTATTAAGCAATATAAAGCCAAATATGAACAGCCTCAAATACATTTTGCCGCAGATTCGCAGATTTTGTTTAATCCATCTGCGAATTGCGGCAAAAAAATTGGATAAAAATCACCCCACACACAACTTACCTACCTATTCTGTTTTATTAATTTCAATACTACTCTTTCTTTACCCTGTATCACTTCTGCATAATACATACCCGGTATCAATAGAGCACCCATTTTGAATGAGGAGCTCAATGCCACATTATTGCGAGTTTCGGTTACCCTGCCGGCACCATCTAACATTCTAACATGAACCGGTGTTTTACTATCTCTTGATGTTACAATTATCGTAAATGCATCGCTTGATGGATTTGGTGATGCTTTGGCGGATAACTTATTCTCAATAACCGGAGTTGTCATTTCTGAGGTCACTTTATTATGGGCTGTACCTGTAGCTGGGGTTGTTGTTACAGGCGGTGTAACAGTTGTAACTACCACTCCGGAAGGCGGACTGCATGGAGCCATATTACAAGCACCCAATTTATCCAGCGTAGTCGGAGATAACAAAGTAGTTGAGGTACCCACTACTGTTATTACTGTAGTGCTAACCCCTGTTGAAAGGTTTAAACGGCAAATATAAATAGAGCCCGGACTTCCGGTTACCCTAATATCCTGAACACAAATATCTACAGCAGAACTTACCGAACAGCCATAGGCATTGGTAGCTGTTACAATAAATTGGTAATTACCCGATACTGTGGGTGTAAATACCGGAGCAGCACAGTTGGTGCAAGACAAGCCTGCAGGACCCGTCCATGAATAGGTTTTGGAAGCTGTGCCTGTAACATTATTGGTTAAGGTTACACTTTGCGGACCATACCCTAAGTAAAGATTTGTAGCAACACCACCTGTATAAGTATTGTTTGATGGAGTAACCACGATAGTAGAAACCGGCGCTTCGCCAATAACCGTTACAGTTGCACTACCGCCTGCTGTATTATTATTTGCATCGGTAACATTCAGGGTAACCTGGTTAGCGCCTACATTGGCGCAAGTAAATTGTGTTTTAGATAACGCATAGGTTAATGCACCTGTACAATTATCGAAGCTACCATTATTAATTTGGGCAGGGGTAATGGCAGCCACACCATTAACCAAAATAACAGATATATTTCTTGTGATTACTTTGGGAGCTTCGTTATCTGTAACCGTGATGGTAAAGCTGGCTGTATTAGTATTACCATTCACATCCCTAGCGGTATAAGTAACTGTGGTTA
>JBKJPR010000162.1:0-19074 GCA_046594275.1 Sediminibacterium sp. | reverse complement strand
CCCGGGCCAAAAAGCTGTTTCAGTAAAAGTTAGTTTCAGGTACGGGACTCTGTACAAAAGATTTTTTATAATTTCTTTGCCAAAAAATGAATGCACCCGAGATGGTAGTTAAGAGCCAGGCATTGCATGTCCATCATAGTAAAACACCCCAATGCATTGTAAGCATCTGGTATAGACTTTGATTGTATTATAAAAAGATAATATACTAAAAGCAAGGGCAAAAAGCAATTCAACAGTTAAGTCATTAGGCTTCCTAATCACTGTCTTCCAAATGCAGTTTCTGGTGATGCGCACCCGCTGCTATATGCAAAGCAAACCCTGCTATAGCGGTATCTTTTAAAAGATTAATCAGGGCCATCGACCGCATTTCTTCATTGCCCGCATACAGATAGTTGGGGATATGAATGATCAGGACAAAGATAATAAGCATTATGGCCAGCACATATCCCGCCACCTTAACCATCTTATTGGTGATAAATGCGATACCCACCAGGATAAATGCAGCGCCCACAAAGTATGCCCATAAAATGCCACCGGGAATGAAATCCGGTACAAATACGACCAGGTTACGTGTATCCAAAAAATAAAAAATACCAAACGTGATCATAACAACAGCTAACAGGTAGATAGCTATTCTTGAGACAATATGATACTGTTTCATAGGTAGAGATTTAGTTGCTAAAAGTTACAACCATTATTCCGCAGATGCAAGCTTTAGGGAAGGATTTAATTCATGAATGCGGGAGTTAGTTTGAACTTTGGGGTTTGGGGTTTCGGGTTTCGGGAACAACCGACTATAACAATCTGTTTACTTTTTAGGGCTATGAATGGGTACAATAACAGAAATGGTGGTGCCTTTTCCGGGTTCACTCTCCATCTGGAGGTCGCCGTTTATGGCTTTGGCACGCTCCCGCATGCTAATCAGTCCCAATGCATCTTTTTGCAGTTCCACATCGAAGCCTTTGCCATTATCGCTGATATTCAAGCGGATATCCGTTTCACTCACTATGGCATTCACACTAATCTCTGTTGCACCGGCATGTTGCGAAATATTTCTGAGTGATTCCTGGCAGATCCTGAAAAGGGCTGTTTTGATCTCTCCAGACAAATGCGCATCATTCACAGTCTCGTGAAAAATACAGGGAATGTTATGCTGGCTTGCAAATTCTTTACACAACCATTCCAGAGAAGCATTCAGTCCCAATTCATCAAGCATGCTTGGCCGCAACGCAGAGGCGATCTTACGGATAGTATGAATAACCAGTTTTGCTGTATCCGACGCATGTACTATCCTGTTTTTTTGGGAAATACCCGTATCAGGCATATTCATATAAAGCCAGTCAATATCCATTTTTAAAACTGCCGCTAACTGGCCCACCTCTTCCTGCACTTCTCTTGCCAGGGATTTACGTTCCTCCTCCCGTATATTCTGCAGGTGGCTAGAGAGTTTTTGCAATTCGTTGTTCTTATCTTTTAATGCTTCTTCTGCTATTTTTAATTTTACGCAGCTTCTTATCCGGGCCAGCAATACTTTAGGGTCGAAGGGCTTTACCAGGTAATCGTCGGCGCCAATTTCAATGCCTTCTGCCACCTGGGATGGCGCTATTTCCATACCTGACACAAGTATTACTTTAATGCCGGAAAGATCAGGGTTGTTTTTAAGGCGGGAACACAACTCCAGTCCCGAATAATCCGGAAGAATCACATCCAGCAGTATAACATCGGGCTTTTGCCCGCTCACCGCCACCAGCAAATCTTCACCGGTTATAGCCACCTCCACATCAAAACCCGCATTTTTAAGGATTATCTGGTATAGTTTAATGATCACAGGATCATCATCAACCACTAAAACTCTGGCCATTATTCTCGCCCGTTAAAAGTTTACAAATACCTCCTGCTTTTCGAAGGAAGTGTATCCATCACATTATATACACCAGTAATTGTACTGGCAAAAATACAGTATCAAATTCAGACGAATTCGATAACGGGATAAAGGATTAAAAAGGGATAAAGGTTCAAAAGCAGTATAAGGATCTAACCGATAAGTTAAATATAAAGCAAATGTTTTATTTACCAAGGTTAAGTAATAACGCCTTACTTAAATATGAATTAAAAAACTTTGTATATACCGTGTTTACACCCTATTCTCAAAATAAGGGATCTCATCCTTAGCTACTGCCTCTTTCTGTTGCCAATAGGCCAGGGTAACTACATGCCCATCCTGCGTTTTTAATAACCGCCCGAATATGGCATTCGTGGGATTGAACATTACATCCGTAACGCCCACTGTAAAGGTTTCCGGTGCGGGAGGTACTTCAACAGTTGTTTCACCCGGTATTTCTGCACCGGGTGCAGGCGCAACTTTTGGGGGTGGGCTTGCCTGTACCACTACCGTAAATGCATTGAATTCCAGGAGCTTTTTTAAAAATTCGGCGCGGTCCCTGGAGGCATTCTTTTCAACAATGCCGCATTTGATACCTTCCAATTCCTCAAATTCATGATTCTTATTAATGGCCATAAAACGATTTTTTTAAAACCCCGGGCTTAGGGAATGAATATAATCATATACATAACTAACTAACCCCGTTAACACTATACCGGCCACACAAATATATAAAGCAAGCTTTGGCAATGCAGGAATGGCCAGTTTCACAATCGGTTGGTCATTGGCATCCATAAAAATGGCCCTGACCACCCGCAAATAATAGTAGAAAGAAATGACCATATTCAAAGCGGCAATTGCAATAAAGATATAATGCCCCTTCTCCGCTCCCGCCATAATCAAAAAGAATTTACCGAAAAAACCTGCGGTGGGCGGAACCCCGGCTAATGAGAAAAGGGCAATGGTGAGTACCCATGACAGGGCCGGATTAGTGGTATAGAAAGCCTTATAATCACTGATGTTTTCTTTACCAGTTAATGCACTTACCATAGCAACCACGCCAAAGGCCGCCAGGTTTGAAAACACATAGATCAGTATAAAATAAATAACGGAAGCGCTGCCGGCCTGTGAACTGCCACTGATACCTATCAGGATAAAACCGACCTGGGCAATAGATGAAAAAGCCAGGAACCGTTTAAAGTTATTCTGCCGCAATGCAAAAAGGTTACCGACAATAATCGTCAATAATGACAGGATAACCAACATCCAGTACCATGCCCCTGCCAAAGGTTTGAACACCGTATACAGCGCTGAAACGAATACAAATAATACCGCAGCTTTGGAAACAACTGACAGGTATGCTGTAACCGCAACGGGTGCGCCTTCATATACATCTGCGGTCCAAAAATGAAAAGGTACTACTGATATCTTAAAAGCAAACCCTGATAACAATAGGATAAAAGCAAAAAGTTGCAGGGGCGATGTGTTCAGGTATACCGGTAATTCCGAAAAAACCAGCGTTCCTGTTGCACCATATACCAGGGAAATGCCAAACAACAATAACCCAGATGAGAAAGTTGAAGATATAATCAGTTTCATAGCAGCTTCAGATGATTGCCTTCTCGACAGGTCAAAATTAGCTGCAGCGGCCAGGGGTATGGTGGATAATTCCAGCCCGAGATAGAACATCAATAGATTACCACTCGAGATCATAAAGAACATCCCTAATAAAGCAGACAGCAACAGTATATAGAATTCCGTTACATGCTTATGTGTTTTCAGCCATGAATAGGATTGTAATGAAATAAGCCAGAAAGCCAGGTTCAGTATATTTTTTTCCAGTACAATCAGCTTATTGGTTCTGAACATTTCGCTGAAAAGCACTCCTTCTGTAGTACAGCAAAAACCATAGATCAGATTGAGAAACAGGACTATGTTGATTAACGAAAGTAACGTTTCATTTGTCCTGTCTTTACCAAGCTTGATAAATAGGAGCAGAAAGATAATAGCAGTAATGGCGAGTTCCTGCCGGAGTAATATGAAGAAATCAGTTAGCATAGTTCAGTTTCATTTGTTGATCATCTTTCCTACCTGTTGCATAATATGTTCTGTTCCGGGATGTAACAGTTGATTAATCAGGAAGGGAGCCACACCTATCAAAACGATACCGGCCACCAGGATGCCCGCAGCTATTTTTTCGTTCCAGGTGGCATCGGTCAATCCTGCAAAGGCGTCACCCACCGGCCCCATCACAGTTTTTCCTGCCGCACGCAAAATGTATACCGCTGTTACTACAATAGAGGCACAGGCAAGAATGGTTGCCAGCCGGTATAGGGTATCGGGGTTCTCCCATGATCCCATGAATACGGTCATTTCAGCCACAAACCCGCTGAAACCTGGTAATCCTAAAGAACATAAGCCTGCAATCACGAATATGGTGGATATAAATGGCATCACTTTTAAGAGTCCGCCCAATTGCGCCACCATCCTGGTATGCGTTCGGCTGTAGATCATGCCAATGGCGGCGAAGAAAAGGGCCGTCATCAATCCATGGGATACCATTTGCAGCACGGCCCCGTTAATGGATGTTTGTGTTAACATACCGATACCCAATATAACAAACCCGCAATGGCTTACCGATGAATAAGCATTGATATATTTCAGGTCAGTCTGCATCATCGTGGCAAATGCGCCGTAGATAATAGCGATGGTAGCGAGTAGAATAATAATCCATGAATAGGCATGAGCAGCTTCAGGCATCAGGAAAGTGGCTACGCGTAAACAGCCATATCCTCCCAGTTTCATGGAAATGCCGGCCAGGAACATAGAAGCCGCTGTTGGCGCCGAAGCATGTCCATCGGGTACCCAGGTATGGAAAGGAAATAATGCCGCAAAAATGCCAAACCCAATAAAAGCAAAAGGAAAAAAGAACTTCTGCACCGCTATGGGTATATGCATCTGCGAAATCTGCATGAGATCGAATGAATTTGTCTGGAAATAAATTCCCAGTAGCCCTACAAACACTAACGCAGAACCCGCCATCAGCATAAGTGCGAGTTTCATGGCGCTGTATTCTTTTTTCCCGCTACCCCAGATGCCTATCAGCAAGAATTTAGGAATGACCGCTATCTCTAAAAAGAAAAACAAGGTAAAGAGGTCTAGTGAAATAAAGAAACCATACGCCCCCATACTAAGCAGGATCAAGAGAAAGAAAAATTCTTTACTAAGTTTTGATTCGGCCCATGAAACCAGTATGCCTGCAACCACTACAAATGCGGTAAGCAAGATCATGGCAATAGAAATACCATCCACACCGATATGATAATTTATATGCAATGCCGCGAACCAGGTATAATTGAATTCAAACAGCATAGGTGCATGATCACCTGCCCCTCTTGCCTGCCAGTATGCCATTAATAAAAAGCATGACAAAGCCAGTTGCAGCACCGAGCCCGTGAGTGCAACCATTCTTACCTGCCGCTGCCCTTTGCAGAATAGGATCACAAGGGCTGTAACCAGGGGCAACAATATCAGTAATGATAAATTCATGCGGTAACTATTTCCATAAGTAAATAAATACAATGGCCAATGCGGCTATGCCCCCAAAGAAATACAATGCATAACTCTGCACTTTACCTGATTGTATGCCTTTGATCAATGCGGAAATCCCTGCCGTAAGCGTTGCGAGCAAATTCATAAAGCCATCCACTATATTCCTGTCTATCCATGCGATCGGCTGCCCCACAAGCGGGAAGATGATCTTTTTGGTGATGAACAGGTACAGTTCATCGATATAAAATTTCCTGCTGGCTGCCCGGTAAAAGCCACCGAATGAATCAGCGATCCGGGCGGGTGCATCATTTTCTTTTTTATACAGGCTGGCTGCCAGGATAATGGCAAGAATGGTCAACCCAACCGGTGCAAGCGAGAACATAATATCTATGTGTGTTTCAAGGGCTGCTCCATCTGCTGTTACAAACTGTGAGAACGGAATAAAGCCCACACCTACTGCGCATACTGCTAAAATGATTAAGGGAAGTTTCATGGATACTGTGCCTTCGCCATGCGAAGCATGCTGTGTGGATTCTTTACTCCAGAAAATAGAGAAGTATAAACGGAACATATAAAAAGCGGTCAGCCCTGCCGTAAAGAGGGCAACCCCATAAATGAGTTTATTGGAATGGAAAGCTGCCAGCAATATTTCTTCCTTGCTGAAAAATCCCGCAAAAGGCGGGATGCCTGCAATAGCCAGACAGGCGATCAGAAAAGCAATATGTGTTATGGGCATCAATTTCCGCAAACCCCCCATATCTTTCATATCGTTACTATGCACCATATGGATTACAGCGCCGGCCCCCAGAAATAATAATGATTTGAAAAAAGCATGCGTAAACAGGTGGAACATCGAGGCCATATAGCCCAGGCCATTCTCTCCCGTGTGGCCGGAAATACCTAATGCAAACATCATATAACCTATCTGCGACATGGTTGAATAGGCCAGCACTCTTTTAATATCGGTTTGTGTGCAGGCAATTACCGCTGCCAACAATGCTGAGAAAGCGCCAACATAGGTTACAATACTTAAAGCCGCTGCATCAATGGAGAATATAGGGAATAAACGGGCAACCAGGTACACGCCGGCCACCACCATTGTTGCCGCATGTATTAATGCCGAAACAGGTGTTGGGCCTTCCATTGCATCGGGTAACCAGATATGCAAGGGGAACATGGCAGATTTGCCAGCGCCACCAATGAACACCAGGGTCAATGCCCAGGTAAGTGCAGATACACCCAGGAAACTGGCTGTTGCCATATTCAGGAACTGGGGCGATTGAAGGGAGGTGAGTCTTTCTACCAATAAACCGATATCCAGTGTTCCGCCATAAAATCCCAACAATAAAATCCCGATCAAAAAACCAAGATCTGCAAAGCGGGTTACGATAAATGCTTTCTTAGAAGCCGCCACTGCAGCGGGTTTATCAAAATAAAACCCGATCAGTAAGAAAGAAGAAACCCCCACCAGTTCCCAGAAAATATATACCTGGAAAATATTACTTGACAGTACCAGCGCCAACATAGAAAAAGTGAAGAGCGATAAAAAAGCGTAATAGGTAGCAAACCTTTCTTCGCCTTTCATATACCCCAAACTAAAAACATGCACCATTAAAGAAACAAAACTTACCACTACCAGCATCATTACAGAAATAGGATCTACGATAATACCCATATCGATAGAAACATCCGGCGAAAAACTGAGCCAGGTATATTTGAATGCAATTATTTTCTGGTATACCCCGTTAACCTTACCATCTATAAAAAAATACCGGTTTGCCACAAAAAATGATAAAACAGTTGAAGCAAACAAGGAGACTGTACCAATGGTACCTGAAAATGTTTTCAAATATTTCCTCCCGAACAGGCCCAACAGGATAAAGGTTGCCAGTGGCAGCAGGGGTATCAATACTATGCAGGAGTAGTTGAACATAGTTTTTAGAATTTCAGTTCTGTTGCATCTTCCACATCAATAGAGTTATGGCTTCTGTATAAATTGATAATAATCGCAATGGCTATAGCGGCTTCTGCAGCAGCAATGGTAATAATGAACACGGTGAAGAAGACACCATTCAGTTTCTCAGGATACAGGTATTTATTAAAAGCCACGAAATTGATGTTCACACTGTTCAGCATCAGCTCAATGGCCATCAGCATGGTGATCAGGTTCCTGCGCGTAAACAATCCATACATGCCGATAAAGAACAGGGCAGTACTTACAAACAGTATATGTGTGAGGGGCACTTCGCTCATATTAATCCTCCTGTATATTTGGTGAACTCATATTTTTATGATTATGATTACCCGGATTTTCCGGGAAAGTGTCATGTTTATTTTTCATAGCTATGACAATACAACCGATCATGGCCGCCAGTAATAACATACTCACTACTTCAAAAGGAAGAATGTAACCATGCTGCGTAGTACTGAGCATTTGTGTACCGATCTCATCAATGGATGCATTGAATGGCCGGGTTGCCTTTTCTGCAAAACCATATTGCGCTATCAGGCGATAACTGAAAGCCAGGCCGAACAGCGCAGCCAGTAAGGAAAATAAATATTTAGCGGGCGAAGGGCCCGGCATCTCTTTACCGGATTGCTGCGTAAGGAAAATAGAAAAAATGATCAGTACTACAATTCCACCCACATATACAATTATCTGGACTGCGGCAATAAATTCTACCTGCATCCAGAAATACAATGCAGCAATACCCACCAGGGAGAAGAGCAACCAGATAGCGGCACGGAATATTTTCCGTGAAGTAACAGCAAGCAACCCTGCTCCTAATATAAAAGTCGAAATGAGGTAAAATATAATGGCAGATGCACTCATTCAACGCCCTCCCTTATTTTTGACCCTGGTAAATTCAGTTTCTTAGTCAGTTTACTCCTGTCAAACACACTATGCTCAAAATTCTGCGCCATTTTGATGGCGTCGGTGGGGCAGGCCTCAATGCATAGATTGCACATGGTACATAATTCAAGGTGATAAACAAAAGTGTCGATGGCTTTTTTCTTTTTGCCTTCTGGCGTAATATCGAACCTGGTAACAATCTTAATGGTTCCGTTCGGGCAGGCAAGTTCACAGGCAGTGCAACCCGTACAGGCATGTTCATTGTTCGCATCATGCGGCATCACCACTTCTCCCCTGAAACGTTCTGCCAATTTCAGGGTCTCCCGGTTATCGGGGTATTGCTGCGTGATTATTTCTTTCGGATGAAAGAAATAATACCCAGTCTTCCGCATGCCCTTCAATAGAGAACTCACGCCGTTATAAACATCTTTTATATACTCGTTCAAAAACATGGATATTTTTTTTATTCTTCTCTTCGAACCTCTGTTACTCTAAGGAACTCCGTGTCGCTGTGCCGCCCTGACAATTTTTTGAACCATAAAAACACAACTGCACAGGGTTACACAGAGATATCTAATATTAGCTAAACCCAACTCCAACCTTCAAACTCCAAACTCCAAACTTCAAAAGTGCCATCCTAATATAGCGATCACTGCCACCAATAGTAAATTGAACATACTTATTGGCAACAAATATTTCCATTCTAAATTCAGCAACTGATCCACACGTAACCGGGGAAAGGTCCACCGGAACCACATGATCAGGAAAATAAGCAGGAAAGTCTTTCCAATGAACCATACAGAGGATGGGATATAATCCATGATATGGTTGAATCCGTCCCAATGGCCAATATGCAATGGCATCCATCCTCCCAGAAATAAAGTGGCGCCAATGGCACAGACAATAAATATATTGATGTATTCAGCCAGGAAGAACAACGCGAACTTCATCCCCGAATATTCTGTATGAAACCCTGCGGTTAATTCTGATTCCGCTTCTGCCAGGTCAAATGGCGCCCGGTTGGTTTCGGCAGTTACGGCGATGATAAAGATTACAAAAGAAATAATCACAGGAATATGTCCTTTAAACAGCCACCAGCCATTCTCCTGTGAGGCAATGATATCGGACAATTGCAGGCTACCGGATAACACAACTATGCAAAGCACAGACAATCCTGCAGATAATTCATAACTAACAATCTGCGCCCCGCTCCGCATGGCGCCCAACAAGGAATATTTATTATTGCTGGCCCATCCTGCCATTAAAATACCGATTACTGAAAGTGAAGAAATGGCTGATATATACAATACGCCGATATTAATATCCCATATCTGGAACCCCCTGGCAAATGCAATCGGCGCCAATAATAACATAGCCACGATCATTACTACGAATGGTGCGAGGTTAAACAGAAATTTATCAGCAAGGTCAGGGGTTAACCCTTCCTTCATAATTAATTTCAGGGTATCGGCTACAGTCTGGAACATGCCACCCGGTCCTACCCTGTTGGGCCCAAGGCGGATCTGAATACGCGCCGCTACTTTCCGTTCCATCAATACCAATACCAGTCCCAGCACAGCAAATAAACTGATTGCCAGCAGGATCACTATCAGGCATTCGATTAGCAACGCAACCGAAGGTTCGAATGTGGCATATAACCAGTTCTGAATGGAGTTTGTTAATCCTTCTAAACTAAACATTGGTACTATATATTTATTGACCCAACTATTTATTTTCTACTAAGCATGGGTGGCGTCGCACCCTTGTACCGCAGCGCTTTATTGTGCTTCTTCTGTGAGGCGTGAGACGTGAGTCGTCAATCGTGAGTCGTGAGTAAAAACCATACCACGTCTCACGATTGACGACTCACACTCACCTGTCAATATCCGGTATCACCAGATCCAGGGTCCCCATCGTTGCCATAAGGTCCCCGATTTTACTTCCTGTTGCCATATGGTTCAGTGCAGACAGGTTGGAAAATCCTGGTGAACGGAATTTTATCCGGTAGGGTGTTGTCCCTCCTTCACTCACAATATACACCCCGAATTCGCCACGTGCCGTTTCTACTCTTGAATAAAATTCTCCTTTCGGCAATTTCAGTACAGCTTTTGTTTTTGCCTGGAAATCGCCTTCCGGGATATTATCAATCAGTTGTTCAATAATCCGTATCGACTCGTTCATTTCCCTTACCCGCACCATATAGCGTGCAAAAGAATCGCCTGCAGTTTCGAGTATTTCCTCAAATTGTACGGTATCATATACCTCATACGGAAATAATTTTCTTATATCACAATGCACTCCGCTTCCCCTTCCAACAGGGCCGGTGCATCCATAAGAGACAGCATCCTCTGTAGACAGCACGCCCACTCCTTTCATCCGGTTTTGAAAAATGACATTATTGGTCACGAGGTCTTCATACTCTGTTACTTTCTCTTTGAATTGCTTGACAAATTCCTTAACACGCTTTTGAAAATCCGGGTGAATATCATACATAACGCCACCGGGTACGATATAATTCATAGTGAGCCTTGCGCCGCAGGTCTCTTCCATGATCTCGTTGATCATTTCGCGTTCCCTGAATGCATAAAAAAATGGCGTAAAAGCGCCCAGGTCCATTGCCATAGCACCCAGCCATAATTCATGGGAAGCAATCCTTGTGAGTTCGCTCATTAATACCCTGATCACTTTCGCACGTTGTGGTATTTCTATCTGCATACCTTTTTCTACGCAGTGGGCAGAACCGAGGTTATTGATGTGCGAAGAAAGATAATCCATCCGGCTGGTTACATATATGAATTGCCTGTAACTGAGGCTCTCACACATTTTTTCTATGGAGCGGTGGATATAGCCGAGATGTGGTTCGATATTTTTAATCGTCTCACCATTCAAAGTAACTACCAGGTGCAGTACACCGTGTGTGGCGGGATGCTGGGGGCCGACATTGATCACCAGTTCTCCTTCTGAGCCGTTGGCAGTAGTGTCTTTAATGATCTCAGTTTGGGTGTACATTCGGTCGGTTAAAGTTTTATCATGTTGATAGGATCTTCAAAATCTTTGCGTAAAGGATATCCCTCAAAATCATCTGTCAGTATTAATCTTCTCAGGTCCGGGTGATGAAGGAATTGCACACCAAACAGTTCATAGACCTCCCTTTCATGAAATTCTGCCGTGCGCCAGATATCTGAAACCGTTTCGATTTCAGGATTGGCACGGTCAAGATTAGCTTTAATAACGATCGTATGACGGTAAGTAGTGGAAGAAAGATGGTAGACCATAGTCAGATGTGTCTTCCAGTCGATACAGGTAAGGCAGAACAAATAATCAATATGCAGTACCGAATGCCGGAGCTTTTGGGCCAGCGGTTTCCAGTCGGCAGGTTCAATCAGTATGGTGAGCCATTCGCCTGTTTCATCAAAGGTTGCTGATGGTTGTTCGGTGGTGAAAAATTCTTTTATTTCTTCGTTACTCATATTACTGTTTTGGCACTATCCTTTCATATCTCCCGTATCTGCTCCCTGGTTAATCCACTTTTTATTTTTTCCTGTAAGCTGATCAATGCATGTAACAAAGCTTCCGGCCGGGGTGGGCAACCGGGTATATATACATCCACCGGTATGATATGATCGGCACCCTTTACCACCGAATAGGTATTGTAAAAGAACGGCCCTCCGCTGATAGCGCAGGCGCCCATTGCGATCACGTATTTCGGGTCGGCCATCTGGTCGTATAACCTTTTCAATACAGGCCCCATTTTATTCACAATAGTGCCGGCAATGATGATCACATCTGCCTGCCGGGGGGTGGCACGTGCCACTTCAAAACCAAATCTTGAAAAATCATACTTGGAAGAAGCTACCGACATCATTTCAATACCACAACAACTGGTTGCAAAAGTGAGGGGCCATAGCGAATTGGAACGGGCCCAGTTGATTAGGCCATTAAAACTGCTCACTACAATGCCCCCACCAGGTGTCTGGTGTATCTCCCCCGGAAAATCTGCATTGTTTTGGGCAATCTGTTCTTTCAACTCCATTTCAATGCTCCTTTTTTATGTGCATATAAAAACCCCATGAATAATATGAAAATGAAGACCAGTATCTCAACCAAAGCAACCATCCCTACTTTTTTTACCACTACAGCCCAGGGGTAGAGAAATACCAGTTCCACGTCAAAAATTAAGAATAATAAAGCAAATAAGTAATACCCCACATTGAATTGGTGCCACGGGGAGGTTTTGGTAGGAATACCACATTCGTAAGCCTGTCCTTTTTGAGAATTTTTGCTCCCTTTCACAAGGATTTTTCCGACCAAGATGCCGCCGGCAGAGAATGCCACGGCGGCTATAATCAATGCAATCAGGGAAACAGCACCCATTTGTAATAATTTGATTTTAACAAAGTTATCACGATTCAGAGGAAAATACGAAGAAATAATAGTAAAATAAAAATGAATAGTTAAAAGGCAAATGATTAAAGAACTGAAACAAGTTTCGTACCTTACATACTCATTTTTTGTTAGCTAATGAAGAGTTACCAACGTTTTATCTTATAATTATTAATATGTCCGATTTGAAACAAAGCAATTTTGAATATATCATCAAGCACAAAAGCAAGTCATTCACTGATCCCAAGCAGCGAATTACGTATAGCTTCAATAATGTGGAGAATACCATCATTGGGCAGGTAGAAGAGGATGGCAATAATATCTGTTTATACGAGTACCGGGGTAAATACATTGGTACAGAATTCCTGATCTCTTTTTCCAAGGATTCCGTTTCTTATAAGCTCATTAATGTGGATGAAAAGCAAAATGAACTGACTGTTTAAGCAGGTGTTCAGGTTATTCCGTTCCATGTAAAGAAATAATGATACCTGTAAAATTTAAATAAATCATTTGAGGGATCCGCTGAAAGATTGTTGTTGTGCCACAAATGGCTCTGCCGGTTTAACAGGTTCCAGCATTTTTACATACGCACTGTTCTCTCTAATCATCTGCAAACCCGAATATAAACTCATATAAGGAACCTGTTTAGCTCTATGGTTCAGTATACTCACTTGCAAAAGTATGTTCAAGTGCCTGATGATCTCTTTCCAGGCAAAGAAGATCGAGTGTTCAGGATCATACATATGCGTGGGTTCACTACCTGCACCATTAAGTTCAACAATAGAAAAATTCCTGCCTTGTTTTAATTCTTCCCAGGTGTTATAGCGTACATCCATCCTGCCAAAATAAAATCCCGGTATCTGCCTGCAAATTCCATCGATCGTTGATAAGAGTTCTTCATCGATCAGCTTACTTACATCAATAAATTTAGCGCCCCGGCAATGATTGCCATAAGGAACCATCAGGTATTTTTCACCATTATCCAACACCTTTTGTAATTTTCCTGCAAAGGATACTCTTAGTGTATTCAGTTGCAGGATGAACCGTTTATCCTGTTTCAATAATTCTTCAATAGTGCTTATTCCATCGCCACTTACCGTTAAAAACTCTTTCCCTACTATCCCTGTGATATGTCCTTTTGCTTCCCCGGGTAACCGGTAATAAAAAATACCTACTTCATTTTCAAAAGGAATGAATTCCTGCAACAGAAAACTAACTCTTGTATCACGTGCATACTGTAATACATCAAGCACAGTGTCTAATTTTTTTACTGCCAGTCCACGCATGCCTATATCCGGCTTGCCAATCATCGGAAAAACCAAACCGGCCAGCTGCATTTGCCTTAGCAGGTCATTTTCAGAAACATCCTGATAAAAGAAAAGAGTTTTAGGATAATATTTACCGGGGATCAGGTCATAGATTTCTTTCTTACTTTCCTGCAGGAACCCTCCATTTTTTATTGTTGGGTTGGATGCATTAAAAAAGAAGAATGAACGGGCACGTATAGAAAGCAAGAACCAATACAGGTAGATGGGAACATATACCACGTTAAAAGGCCAGTATTCCCAATTAAATAGTTTAATGAAAAAAGGTTGTGTGACGCTTTGTTTTATTATCTGTATGGTTTTTCTCATTGCACCGCGAGTTGAGAAATAAAAGCCCTCTCCTGTTCATATTTTTTACCGGCTTTAAAATCAGTATACACAAGCCTGCCCCTATCCTTCCATATTTCCATACCGGTAATACTCACTGTCAACATCTGTTCATCGCGGTTCATCAACAGGTCATTTGCCGGATCTCCCTCTCCCCCAAACTGGTGAAAGCGACGAATATCTTCAAGAGTTGGGTGCAGATGGTTGTTCAGCCACCTGCCAAACCATTGCTCTCTTTTACGAATAATTTCCTCAGTATACAGGGTAACTGACGACCAGATATGTGAATGTTGTTTAGATAATTGTCTGCCATATTTGCTTCTTCCATCCCACCGGCATTCATATAAAATATCCTGCTCCAGAATGATCACAGTAAAAGGCTCTATTGCGGCAAGATCTAAACGGAAAAAATATTTTATGGGCAACGCGGCGGAGATAATATCCAGCAATACCAGCCCTCTGCTTCTTTGATAAGGATGCATGGAAACATGTTTGATAAATGCTCCATTCAGCAATACTGCCGCATTGCCTTTATCAGTCATCGCGATCCAGGCGCCTCCCGCATCTGCATCTTTAGGATACAGGAGTATGGTATTTTCAATTGGGTAGTATTGTGGGGGAATGGCCGGTTTGCGCATCATTTTTTCATCCCTGCTCGAAGTAATGAAGTATCTGTCATTTACGGGAACAAAAGTTACTGTGCACATGTACGGCGGTATTTGATGGTTGAAGATGCCACTCCATAGTTTTCAGGTAATACAATAGTAGATACGTCGCGGATACCCACCCTGATCAATGCCATATGGTGTACTGTATGTTCTATATTATATATTATTTCCCTGGTATAATTACTTTCTATGGTCAATACATCTTCAGAATGCTCATCGTAGCAGGCTTCCAGAAATAGCTTTTTATCAGCCTTCGTCAGTCCAGCAAATATGCACTGCAATTGCTCCTTAGCAAACATTTTATCAGTTTGCAGCCGGTAATCTCTATTTCGGTTTTCATAGTTCACAATCCCCGTTTCATATCCCTTATTCAGACACAAAAAGAGTTCAATGATATGTCTTACATGCTCCCCGATTGTGGCATTGAAAAGCACCTGTCTGGGTTGGACATACTGGTCTGGTGTTAGTTGGTCTAAAGAATCACTCAACTGTACAAATACATTCCGGATGGCTTGTTGGATTTGCATGTCAGGTTGGTTTGGGTATTATATTTTTTTAGCAAAGACAGATAATAATACGGTCAGGTTATCAGACAATATTAGGCTTGACCTCCCTACTTTAAAATCTTTACGGTTTAATTTACACTCTCCCGTGAATAATATTCCGTCATTTAGCGGAACAGCGGTAAAGGGAAAACTGATTTCTTTATTTACCCCTTTTACAGAAAAAATACCTGTCATCACATATGTACCTGGCTTTTTTCCGGAAATTATTTGCCTGGAAACAAAACTAATTTTCGGAAATCGCTGTACATTGAAGTACTCTTCTCTGAGGAGGTGATTGTCTCTGGCATTGATTCCTGTGTTCACTGTAGCTGTTTCCACACTAACATTGAACACCGCGGAATTTAGCTCCTCAGGAAGGAACCTGACCGTTCCCTGAAGCCCCTTAAAATTACCACTCACATTAATTCCAAAATTCTTTATAGAAAAATTTATGGAGGAGTTTTTATCAACAGGTAGATAATTTTGCCCGATGCCGCAGGTAACATAAAATATTCCTGACAGAAACAGTAAAAAATATTTCCCTTTTGTTATTTTCATTTTACTTATTTAGATAATTCGGCACTGCCAAACAGGTGATTATATTGCTGACAGTGTATTAGTGCGTATTTAAATTGCAAAAAATCAGGTGTTCCAGTAATTTCATATATCTGATTACCTGATGTTGCTTTCAGTTTGCCCAGGTCTATAAAATTAACCGGTTGTATTTCTTTTGATAGATACACATGCAGATCGGGGCCGTTGTTGGTGCTGAAATTTTCTAAAGCCAATGTGAATTTGCCATCTTTACTATACACTTTTGCCAGACCGTTTACATTTTGACCATTGGAAATAAACATTCCGGGGGCTGTATTTTTTGCAATCATGGCTGCCGTATCTACCCTTTCATTTATTGCATTTGTTGAGGATCCTGCATTTTTATTACAGGCCGTAAATAATAAACCGAGAATACTCAGTATAGTTATAATTTTTTTCATGGTTGTGGTTATTTATTATTAAAATGATAAGATACACCTATTCCAAAAGCATTTACTTTATTGCGGAATCTGTCTACCAGTGTTCCATCTGGGGCAGTTTGTTTAATGGTAGTTGTTTTGTACTCAACAAACATAAACTGGTAGTCTGCTTTGATACCCCAACTTTTATTCAATTTATATTTTAAAAAAAATTCTGAATTCAGGCTACCGAAATCATTATCGCCGGTTAGTAATACATTAAATGGCGCAGGTTTGGCTGCCGGTTCTGTTTTGGTAACTCCATTGCTGGTTAATATGGCGCTCGTGGTTCTGCCAAAGGTAAAACCGATCAGATCAATATTAAACCCGGCAGACCAGCGGTCGTTGAAATGATAACCGAAATTGGTGGACAGGTTCAAAGAATTGGTAAACGGACGCTGCACAGTTAAGGTATCCTCGTTACTGGCTAAATGATCCGCAAAAACTATTAAAAATGGAAAGGTGGTGGAGCGAGCCAACCTTGCAGGCGCCGTGGTAAATTCCCTTTTCACACCAAAAAAACTTGTCCATCTAAATCCATATCCAATTTCCCATTTTTTCTTTTTACCAAGCCGCCAGTTATGAACATACGAAGCAGCAACTGCGCCCTGCGACTCTCCAATCGTGGCTGAAAGGTCAACGAAGCTGTTGATGCGCGGACTTGTGTTGGTTTGGGAGAACACCAAAGAGCATGTGGTGGCCAAAAAAACGACTAATACAATTCTTTTATTCATTTGTTAGTTTTTAAAATCGATTTAAAGAGTTCAGCCAAATCCCTCCGGTGAAAGATCAACAATGCAATACAGGAGAATAACACTAACAGTGCATAGACAAAAAGTTGCCCACCATCATTCCTCACTTCAAATCCCAGTTTCGTCAAGTGGAAAAAGATAGCGCCACTCATCAGACCGATTCCTAACAATGCGCCGAGGCTGGTAGTTCGTGGATAAAGTATTAATACTGAGGCAACCAGTTCCAAAATGCCAATACCGATCCTGCCCCATGGCTCCATATCCAGGGTGGTGAATATGTAAACAGATTCTTCTGATGCGGAAAATTTAAAAAACAAGGTTTGCAGCAAAATAACTGCTGCGAGCAGGCGGAGAACCCATGTAATAATACGTGTGAAATTTGAATTCATAAAGTAGTTTTGGCAGTTTGGTTAATTTATGATTTTTTGCCAACTGGCATCCGCTCTTGTTTTCAGATGAGCTTCATCTTTGTTCCAATCTTTCAGCGTGTTATTAAAAAATTTATTGTAAAACAGGTATAACTTATTATTGATTATTTTGAAAGTACCCGGGTCAATCGCTACTTTATCTCCTTTTGCGCCCATGGCATAGGCACACCATCCACCATAGGCAGGTTCGTATTTAGCGGGAGTCATTTTAAACAGCTCTCTACTCTCTGCCGAAGAAAAAAAATAGATAACTCCTGCCTCTACCACCGCTAGTTCCTTTTTTCCTTTTACAGCCTTGTTCTGTTTGAAATAGGCAACAGGATCATAGCCTTGTATGGCAACACTCTCTTCGAGGTTAAAATGCTTTTTTCGTGCAGTCATATCCTGTGCAAATGAACTGGCGGCGGAAAATAAGGTAAGTAAGAATAAAACTGAGATCCGGTTCATCATGCCTTTAGTTATTAAGAGGTAATAGTGAGAGCCTTAACCCAAGCACTCCTGCATACTTGACAAGACGGAAGCTTTTTTAATTCCTTACCTGAAAACAAATAAAATTTTCACAATAATTGCAACGGCTGCAAATAACCGGCTTTTGCTTAACCCATCCTATTGATTATCAGTTGATTGTTATACAAATCATCCCAAATTGGCTCATACGCACGAATGTGTAGCTTCTATTCAAATAATTTTATAGGACTGTAAGGTAACGGCCGGTAAGGCGTCTATCGCTAATAAGCAGGCCACTGCTTATTCATCTATAAACAATACGTCTAATGAAAAGATTATTTCTATTAACGGCAGTGTTATTCCAATCTGTGATTGTGTCAGCACAAACAGGCTTAAATCTTAATGACAAGGCACCGGAATTTACCGCCATTGACCAGAATGGCAAAACAATTTCCCTGAAGAATGAATTAAGGAACGGCCCGGTAGTATTGGTATTTTATCGCGGTCAATGGTGTCCTTATTGCAATAAGCAATTAAAACAATTGGAAGATTCACTCGGACAAATCAAAGCCAAAGGTGCCACTGTTTTAACCATAACCCCCGAAAAACAGGAAAATATCGCCAAAACCATTACAAAAACAAAAGCTTCCTATGCAATCTTGCATGATGAAGGACTACAGATCATGAAAAGTTACGATGTAGCTTTTAAAGTGGATGATAAGACCATCGAAGCCTATAAAAAATACGGCATTGATTTTGCCCAGGCCAATGGTGAGGCCAATGGTGCCAACTTACCTGTTCCCGCAGTATATGTGATCAACAAGGATGGCAGGATCACTTATAAATATTTTAATTCGAATTACAGTAAGCGTTCTTCTGTAAAAGATATTCTTGCCCA
>JBKJPR010000360.1:0-3304 GCA_046594275.1 Sediminibacterium sp. | reverse complement strand
AGCCGCCAGCAGGTTACGGTAAGTGCAGACAATGATGCCTATGTTGCGGAACGGGCTGTTATCTATTCACAAAACTTCCGCGTGGCAGGAACGCCGCAGGAAGCCTATAGCCTGGGTATTGCGTATCAATCAACTTATTTCTACCTCAACCTGTCAGCCAGTTATTTCAGGCAGCATTGGCTTGATTTTAATCCTTTGCGCCGAACCTATTCTGCATTGGAGGGTGTGGTGCCGGGTAGTGAATTATGGGACAAGATCATACGCCAGACTTTGTTGCCTGATCAATATACAGTTGATCTTTCGGGAGGTGGTTCTTTGCTGTTGACATTACCGGGGTCAAAGCTCAAAAGAACCCTGTTGTTCAATATCAGTATCAACAACCTGTTGAATGGCAAGGATATTATTTCAGGTGGGTATGAACAGCTACGCTTTGATACCGATACTAAGAATGTGTCGAAATTCCCCCCAAAATTCTTTTATGCCATGGGATTAAATTTTTCAATCAGTATAAGCCTTCGGTTATGAGAAAAGATATGTCAGTAAACAGAATGGGTATTACCGTACCGGTATCCGTTATGTGTTGGCTAATACTGAATGCATCAGGAATTTTTTGCCATAAAAAATTTGATGAACCGCCTCCTTATACCGGCCCTGTTATCAAAGCAAACATTACGATACAGGATCTGCGTGCTATGCATTTCCCGGGCAATTTTGAAAAACTGATGGATGAATTTATCATCGAAGGGGTTGTAGTGGCAGATGACAGTAAGGATAATTTCTATAAATCAATCGTTATACAGGATAGTACCGGTGGCATTACTATCCGGCTGGATGGCTTTGGGTTGTATAATTTTTATCCTGTGGGACGAAAGGTCTTTATAAAACTGAAAGAGCTTTGGCTGGGAGATTATGCAAAGATGATCCAGTTAGGGGCGGGTGTAGACAGGTCTGACCCGGCTTTTCCAGAATTGGTACCTGTTCCACAGCCCTTATTCAACCGCTATATTGTTAAAGGGAGTTTGCATAACCCTGTTGTGCCGAGAACAGTGCGCTTAGATGAATTGAATGATTCGCTGCAAAGTTGTTTACTAAAGATTATGGATGTTGAACTAGCAGCAACAGATACCGGTAAGCCCTATGCTGATGCAATAAATAAATTATCTGTTAACCACAAGGTCAGGTCATGCAATGGCGGTTCGGCATATCTAAGGTCCAGCGGATTTGCCAATTTTGCCAATGCGAAAACACCGCGTGGCAATGGTAGTATTGTTGCAGTATACAGTGTTTTCAGAACCGAAAAACAGTTGATGATCCGGGATACATCCGATGTACACCTTGATAGTATTCGGTGTACGGGGAATGGCGCGAAAGTTTTATTAGATGAAGATTTTGAAATGGTTAATGCCAATACAGAAACTTTTCCTGCGGGCTGGAAGAACATACCCGAAGCCGGTGCAAAACCTTACCAGGTAAAAATGGCTGCGAATAATAAATATGCCGACATAAGTGGGTTTGCCACTAATCAGCCCGCTGTGGTTTCCTGGCTCATATTGCCTGCTGTTAATCTCAGCAATTCTGCCAACGAAATACTCAGTTTTAAAACCCGGGATGGGTTTGATAACGGCGCCGTATTGCAGGCTTATGCTTCTACCAATTATGATGGTGGCAATGCACCCTGGAAAGCCAAATGGGTGCCGCTAAAAGCTGTCATATCCAAAGGGTCCGTGGCGGGTTTTGGGAACGGCTGGGTATCATCCGGGAATATCAGCCTGGCCAGTTATTCCGGTAAGGTTCATATCGCTTTCCGGTACGATGGAGCTGATCCATCTATCGTATTTGATAAGCGAACTACCAGTTTCCAGCTCGATAATGTAAAAATCCTGGGTAATTGAGGTTTCTGAAAAAATTTCCTGTCAAAAGATGAAGAACCCGGTTTATATGCTGGTAGCGCTTGTCAACCTGTCAGCAAATCGAGTTTTGGTGCTTTTTTTGTTCATTTGCCTTCAAACAAATTTAATATGCAAAAAGGCCAGATACGTGTTCAAACGGAGAACATATTCCCCATCATTAAAAAATTCCTGTACAGCGACCACGAGATTTTCCTGCGCGAGTTGGTAAGTAATGCAGTGGATGCATCCCAAAAACTGAAAACGCTTTCTTCCATCGGCGATGCCAAAGGGGAGTTGGGCGAATTGCGGATTGACGTGGTTCTCGATGCCAAAGAGAAGACCCTTAGCATCATCGATCGTGGTGTGGGCATGACCAGTGAAGAAGTGGATAAGTACATTAACCAGGTCGCATTCAGCGGCGCCGAAGAGTTCATGGAAAAATATAAAGATGCCAATATCATCGGACATTTCGGATTGGGCTTTTACAGTTCTTTCATGGTGAGTGATAAAGTGGATATATATACCAAAAGCCATAAGGAAGAAAGCAGTGGTGTGTTCTGGAGTTGTGATGGCAGCCCTGAATTTGAATTATATGATGTTGACTATAGCCAGCGTGGCACCAAGATCATCCTGCACATTAATGAAGAGAGTAAAGAGTTCTTAGAAGCGGGAAGGATCAAAGGCATCCTCGAAAAATTCTGTAAATTCCTACCCATACCGATTTATTTTTCTGAAGAAAGTACTGAGAAGAAAGAGGGAGAAGAAGAGAAGTCGATCAACAATACCAATCCAGTCTGGATAAAAAAGCCATCTGAACTTACGAAAGAAGATTACGAAAAATTTTATAAGGAATTATATCCATTTAATGAAACGCCGCTGTTCTGGATACACCTGAATGTGGACTATCCTTTTAACCTGACCGGTGTTTTGTATTTCCCCAAGATCAAGCAGAGCTACGAGATACAAAAAGATAAAATACAGTTATACAGTAACCAGGTATTTGTAACAGATGAAGTAAAGGATATAGTGCCTGAATTCCTGATGTTGTTGCAGGGTGTGATAGACAGCCCGGATATTCCCCTGAATGTGAGCCGCAGTTACCTGCAGGGAGATCCGAATGTGAAAAAAATCAATGCACACATCACCAAAAAAGTCGCCGATAAACTGGATGAGATATTCCGCACCGACAGAAGCTCATTGGAAGAAAAATGGGAGAGCCTCGGACTGTTTGTGAAGTACGGGATGATGACGGATGATAAGTTCCTGGAGAAAGCCAATAAGTTCCTGGTAATGGAAGATACTGATGGTAAGTTCCATACCCTTGAAGAATACAAAACCGCCACAGAAGTATTGCAGAAAAATAAAGACGGTAAGCAGGTAATCCTGTATACCACCAACCCTGTTCAGCAGGATGC
>JBKJPR010000261.1:0-2669 GCA_046594275.1 Sediminibacterium sp. | reverse complement strand
GAGGGGCGAATAGCCAATGTGGTTAGGATTCAGTACTTACTACTCATAATTAAAGTGTGGTTTTAAAGTCTAGCTGGTATTATTTCTCTCTGCGGGTTGCTCTGCGTCTCTGCGCCTCAGCGGTTAGAGGTTTTTTTTACCGCGGAGGCGCAGAGGTAATACCAAATATAGTTTAAGGTTATCCTAATGCTATGTGAGTGGTGAGGGGCGAATAGCCAATGTGGTTAATATTCAGTACTGACTTTTGATTACTCACAATTAAAGTGTGGTTTTAAAGTCTAGCTGGTATTATTTCCATCTGAAAAAATTATGTCTGGTTTCCGCAAAGGTTTTCATAACACAAATGCATCTGATTAGTGTAAACAAATCATCCCACTAAACACCCAAAAGTATGAAAAACAAATGGCTCATTTTAGTTTCCAATGCAATGTTGGTGGTTGTCTGTTCAACAGCACAGCCAACGCCTAAGCCGCCAAGCCCTGAGGAACGGTTAAAACATGTATCAGAAAAGATTGGGAAAGAGATCACACTTTCTGCAGTGCAAAAAACAAAAGTAGCATCGGCTTACAAAGAATTTTTTGGAGAGATGGACAAGCTCCGGGCAAAAGACGTAAAAAAAGATCCACCACCACCGCCTCCTCCTGTAAACAAAGAAGAAGCGGATAAATTAACCAAAGCCCGTGATGCAAAAATCAAAGCCGCATTAAGCGAAACCCAGTATAAAAAATATACTGAAATCGAACAGTCGCTACGCCCACCAGGGCCCGGTGGAAAAGACGGTAAACCAGGCCCGCCACACGGCGATAAAAGAGATTAACCATGACAAAACACAGCTTATTTATTTTTGTCGTTTTTGTAACGGTTACCCTTGTCTCCTGTATACAACCTGCTGCAAAGCCGGAAAAGGAGGCAAGGGTTTTGCCGTTTTATATTTCAGCAGATTTTACACCATTATGGATCAGTCGTTCATCGCCTGCTTATGATTCTATCCACACGATTCCTTCTTTTCAATTTACAGATCAGGATGGTAAGGAGGTAACAGAAAAAAATTTTTCCAGTAAGATATATGTTGCCGATTTTTTCTTTACCTCCTGTCCCGGTATTTGTAAGCGGCTTACTACCAACCTTGCACTTGTGCAAACGGCTTTTCAAAAGGATGATGCGGTTTTGTTATTATCGCATAGTGTAACACCGGAAACAGATAATGTGCAAAAACTGAAACAATATGCCAATGGTTTTGGTGTGATAAAAAATAAATGGTATTTAGTTACGGGTAACCGCGAACAGATATACACCATTGCCAGGCAGGCTTATTTTGCAGATGAAGACATGGGTGAGAAAAAAAACAGTAATGATTTTTTGCATACTGAAAATATGTTGCTGATCGATAAACACAGAAGGATACGTGGTGTTTACAAAGGCACTTCTGTAAAAGAGGTGAACGACCTTATTGCTGATATCAAAATATTGAAACAGGAAGAATGAAAAAATATTTTTTCATAACAGTTTTCGTGATTGGAATGTACGGATGCAGCGACACCCGGTACGATGCCATCCATCAATCCCTTGCAGTTACTGAAATGGGCAGGCCGGTTATTCCTAATGTTGTTGTTAAGTATGCAGACAGCGCGTTGCATCTTGTTAACGGTAAATGGTTTTACAAGGGCAAGATTTTTAGCGGGTTTATGGAAACTTATTTTGTAACGGGCGTGTTAAAAGCCAGGCAAAGCTTTTACATGGGTAAAGAGGAAGGGCTGTTAACCACATATTATGAGAACGGAAGCAAAGACAGCCGCCGGTTCTATCATAACGGTGAAAAAGACAGTATCAACCAAGGTTGGTGGATCAATGGCAAACCCCGGTTTGAATACCATTTTAAAAATGGTGTGTATGAAGGCGATTTTAAGGAATGGTATAGCAATGGTAAGCCATTGAAACATATTATCTATCAAAACGGAAAAGAGCAAAGCGGAAAAGGCTGGCGTGCGAATGGTAAGGCTTACATGAGTTTTGTTATGCGCGATGGCCGGTTGTATGGCCTGGTTAACCCCAATCTGTGCTACTCCCTCAAAAACGAACGCGGCGAATACATTACCAATACCCCCTGATGATGAAAACAAAAAGTCCCCTGTAGAAACAGGGGACGTCTTCGATTGCTTGCCATATAAGAAAAAGAGATAGTTAGTAATTGCTTAACCTGAATATTGATTGCGGAACTGATTCCGTCGGTAGTTTTGCTTTCTGGTGTAAAGATAAGGGAAAACAAAATAACATAGTATTTTATTTAGTAATTAAATATTATTTCATAATTTAATAATTAAAAAATGTAAATTTTAAAATAAATGTTATATTAATATAAATATAATATTAAATTTAGTATATCAATTTATAATACAATATGCTGATAAACAATCTATAATAGCTTATGATACACTTTTAATGCTTTTTCCAAACAATCCATTGATTTATTTATATCATTTAAATTTAATACGTATGCCAGCCTTACTTCCTGCTTCCCCAAGCCGGGCGTTCCATAAAAACCGGTAGCGGGGGCAAGCATAAGGGTTTGGCCCTCAAAAGAAAAACTTTCCAGCAGCCATTGGCAGAAAATATCGGCATCATCTATCGGGAGTTTAGCCATAGCATAAAAAGCGCCACCGGGATTGGGA
>JBKJPR010000128.1:0-8181 GCA_046594275.1 Sediminibacterium sp. | reverse complement strand
GTGGCCCGGGTGGACCTGAAAAATAACTCACCGGTAATCATCCTGTCCAGAACAAGTCCTTTGTTCCTCTCTAAATTGCTGGAAATTGAAGTGCCTGAAATATTCGACGGATTGATCGCTATCAAGAAAATCGTACGCGATCCGGGAGAAAGGGCGAAAGTGGCGGTAGAATCTTACGATGACCGTATTGACCCGGTTGGCGCCTGCGTAGGGATGAAGGGTAGCCGTATCCATGGTATCGTACGTGAGTTGAAGAATGAAAACATTGACGTGATCAATTATACAACCAATATCCAGTTACTGATCCAGCGTTCCTTAACGCCGGCCAAGATCAGCTATATGGAACTGGATAATGAAAAGAAGCACGCAGAAGTTTACCTCAAAGCCGACCAGGTATCCCTGGCCATCGGCCGCAGGGGTGTAAATATTAAACTGGCCTGCGAATTAACAGGCTATGAGATAGATGTGTACCGTGAAGATGAAGAAATTGCAGACGAATTTGATATCGACCTGGACGAATTCGCAGATGAGATAGAACCATGGGTGATAGAAGAATTCAAACGCATTGGATGTGATACTGCACGCAGTATCCTCAAACTCACTGCTGAAGAACTGGAAAGAAGAACAGACCTGGAAAAAGAAACGATAGAAGAAGTAAGAAGAATATTGCAGGAAGAATTTGACAGGGAAGAATAAGCAGCTTTTAAGCGAGTATATTTGTCGAAATGAGGGATATATTCCGGGTAAGAATAAATAAGTAAGAATACCGTCCATGGACCATTGTCCATTGTTCATGGACTATCGACTATGGACTAAAAAACACTGAATGTCAGAACTGAAATCACCGAGACTGTTAGCAGCCGCCAAAGAATTCAACATAGGCCAGGATACCCTGATCGAATTTTTGGTGAAGAAAGGGTTTAGCCGCGATGAACTGAAGCCTACCGCAAGGCTCCAGGAAGACCAATATTATGCACTTCAGGCAGAGTTCCAGAGCGATAAAGTAGCCAAGAACAAAGCAGACCTGGTAGAAATACCCAAAGGCGGACAGGCAGAGGGTAAAAAGAAAAAGGACGAAGAGGAGATCACATTCAGGAAAGAAGAAAAGAAACCGGCCCCGGCCCCTGTTAAAGAAGAACCCAAAGCGCCTGAACCCTTGATAGTTGCGGCTCCTAAACCGGAACCTGTTGCAGCCCCGGCTCCCGCCCCTGTTGTATTGGCCCCATCTGCAGAAACGGAACATGTTAAGATAAATGCCCCTGAATTAGAGGGTACTACTGTGGTTGACAAGATCGACCTCTCTGCCATCGATTCTTCTACCAGGCCTAAGAAATCTGCGAAGAAAAAAGATACTAAAACGCCGGCGGCAGAGGTAGCCGTGCCAGAAGTAAAACCGGCCGCAAAAGGAAAAAAGAAAGAGACGGTTGTTGAAGAAAAACCAGTAGTTACTCCACCCCCCGCCCCCGAAGAAGAAACCGGCCCTACCATAGAAAATATTAAGGCAGATAAATTAGAAGGCCCCAAAATATTGGGCAAAATTGACCTGCCGGTTAACAGCGATACCCGTCCCAAACCCATGGGCAGGGACGAAAAACGCAAACGCAAACGCATCCCCGTTGATAAAAAAGGCGACGGGCCAGGCGCCCAGCCGGGTGGTGGACCCGCACGAGATGCCAGTGGGAAACCAACCGGCCCTAACCGGCCCATCGTACCCGCTAATAATAATTCGGGTGGCCGGGATAATCGTGGCGGACAAGGCGGAAGCGGATTTAACCGTCCTACTGGAGGCGGAGGCCGTGGCGGCAACCGGGGCGACAGGAGTGCACCGGCCAGGCATGATGACAAAGAGATCGATCAGAAAGCTATACAGGAAAAGATACGGGAAACGCAGGCCAAACTGGCCGGAACTGGCGGTCGAGGCAAGAGCCTGAAAGCTAAATACCGCCGCGCTAAACGCGATGAGGCCGCAGAAGCCATGGGTGAAGAGAGTATAGATAACAAACTGCAGGTAACTGAGTTTGTAACAGTGAGCGAACTGGCCAATCTGATGGATGTAAGCTTTGCCGATGTGATAGGCAAGTGTATGAACCTGGGTATCATGGTATCTATTAACCAGCGCTTAGATGCAGAGGTAATAGAACTGGTAGTAAGCGAATTTGGGTTTGAAGTCGAATTCATCGGGCTTGAAGAAGTAGATGAAATGGAGAACGATGATTATGAAGAGGATGAGGAGGAGTTGGTAACAAGGCCACCGATTGTAACCATCATGGGCCACGTTGACCACGGTAAAACCTCTTTGCTCGATTATATCCGCAGCGCCAATGTAGTAGCCGGTGAAGCAGGAGGTATCACACAGCATATAGGCGCTTACGAGGTAACGCTGCCTAACGGGAAAGCCATTACTTTTCTGGATACACCGGGTCACGAAGCGTTTACCGCTATGCGTGCCCGTGGAGCCAAGGTTACCGATATTGCCATTATTGTGGTGGCCGCAGATGATGCAGTAATGCCACAGACTAAGGAGGCCATCAGCCACGCACAGGCGGCAACTGTACCCATGATCTTCGCAGTGAACAAGATTGATAAAGACGGGGCGAATCCACAGAAAATATACGAGCAGTTATCACAAATGAATATCCTGGTAGAAGCATGGGGTGGTAAATTCCAGAACCAGGAACTCTCTGCCAAACAGGGATTGAATGTAGACCTGCTCCTGGAAAAAGTTTTGCTGGAAGCGGAAGTACTGGATCTGAAAGCCAACCCCAAAAGGGAAGGCGCAGGCACCATTATAGAAGCCTCACTGGATAAAGGCCGCGGTTATGTAGCCACCATACTTGTACAGAACGGAACCTTACGCCAGGGCGACCTGATCGTATCAGGTCAGAATTATGGACGCGTAAAAGCCATGTTCAATGAACGTAACCAACGGATAGAGGAAGCGCCGCCATCAACACCGGTAGTGATACTGGGATTGAACGGGGCGCCACAGGCGGGTGAGAAATTCAAAGTATTTGAGGATGAGGCAGAAGCCAAAGAAACAGCTACCAAACGCGCCCAGATACTGCGCGAGCAGGGCCTCCGTGCCAGGAAGCATATTACCCTTGATGAAATTGGCCGCCGCCTGGCGCTCGGTAACTTTAAAGAACTTAATGTCATCATCAAAGGTGATGTGGATGGATCTGTAGAGGCCCTCAGCGATTCATTACAGAAATTAACAACAGAAGAAATAGCCATACGGGTGGTACACAAAGGGGTTGGGCAAATATCCGAAAGCGATGTATTGCTGGCCACCGCCTCCGATGCCATCATCATCGGCTTTAACGTGCGCCCTTCTATGCAGGCAAGTAAACTGTCTGAAACAGAAGGCGTGGAAATCAAATTATACTCCATCATCTACACCGCTATCGACGAGATCAAGAGTGCGATGGAAGGTATGCTCGAACCTAAGATACAGGAGAAGATCACCGCCAACGTGGAAGTACGTGAAGTGTACAAATTTGATAAAGCTACTGTGGCCGGCTGTTTTGTACTCGATGGAAGGATCGCCCGTAACAGCAAGATCCGTATCATCCGCGATGGTATCGTGGAATATCCTAAAGGTGAAGGTCAGGCCGCAGAACTCGGCAGCCTGAAACGCTTCAAAGACGATGCAAAAGAGGTAGCATCCAATATGGAATGTGGGTTAACCATTAAGAACTATAATGATATTAAAGTAGGCGATATTGTAGAGGCATTTGAGGAAGAGGAAGTGAAGAGAACGTTATAAGAAGCTATGAGCCTTGAGCTTTGAGCTGTGGGCTGGAAAAGGTATGAATGACTCGGTTGTTGCATACCTTTTCTTTTTTTGCTCATGGCTCACAGCTCATAACTCGCAGCAATTTTTATGTTTTGTTAAAAGGCCCTCCCCATACAGGAAAACAGCGCCAAAAAGCTATTTTTGATTGATATTGAAACTTATGAAAAAGTTAGTACTATGTATTCTCGGGGTCTGTGGCTTTGCAGCGATCAACATTTCTGCACAGAGCAAAAAGATCGTTGCCGATAAGATTGTTGGCCAGGTAGGTGATAAGATCATCCTCCGTTCTGATATTGTAAATGCACTGGCCGATATGAAAAGACAGGCGCAGGGCCAGGAGAATGTAACATTGCCAACCGAATGCCAGATATTGGAAGGCCAGTTGATCCGCAAGGCACTGGTGTTGCAGGCACAGAAAGATTCATTACATGTAAGCGAAGAAGAGATAGACGCTACACTGGATAACCAGATCCGCCAGTCTATCATGCAATATGGGTCGAAAGATATACTGGAAGAGATCGCGGGAAAGACTGTTTACCAGATCAAAGAAGATTTTAAAGAAATGTTCCGCGACAAGAAATTGTCGGAGCAGATGCAGAGCAAAATTGTTGATGCCATTAAGATCACCCCCAATGAAGTAAAAGCCTACTACGCAAAGATACCCAAAGACAGTCTCCCTTTTTATGAAAGCGAAGTAGAAGTAAGCCAGATTGTTATTCATCCCAAAGCGAATAAAGATGTGGAGGATTATGTATCGAAGCAACTATACGATTATAAAAAGCAGGCTGAAACAGGGGGTGGTAAAAAATTTGACCAACTGGCTAAATTATACAGTGAAGATCCCGGCGTGAAAGAAAACGGCGGGCAGTATTCGCTGAACAGGAACGACAAGAATCAATGGGATCCCGCATTTCTTTCCGGCGCTTTCCGGCTGAAAGAAGGACAGGTATCCCCCGTAATCAAATCAAAATTCGGCCTGCACATTATTATGATGGTAAGCCGTTCAGGTGATGAAGCTGTGGTAAAACATATCTTGCGGATACCACCTATAACAGAAGACGAGATCAAAGAAACCAAGCAGCAACTGGACTCTATCCGGAAAAAATTAATAAACGGCTCACTGAGCTTTGGCGCCGCGGTAAATAAATACAGTGATGATGAGAACAGTAAGTTCAGCGCCGGTTCTATATCAGGCAGAGATGCCACGGGTTCTTCCACCACCTTCCTGTCTATTGACCAGTTGGATAAAGATGCGGTGGTGCTGTTGAAAGATCTTAAGCCGGGACAATATTCCCAACCCCAGGCCTATCGCGATGAAAGGGGCGGCCAGGTCATTCGTCTTATTTACCTGCGTAACCGCACAGATCCCCACCGCGAAAACCTAAAAGAAGATTATGACAGGATAGCGAAAAGGGCGCTGGAGGAAAAGAAGAGCGGTGCACTGGAAAAATGGTTCAAAGAACATATACCTACTTATTTTATCTCTATCGACAAAGATTTTGCCAGTTGCACGGGGTTGGAAGAATGGCGAAGGGCGGCTACCCAGGCTGAAAATGCACGGAATAAATAAGCAATCAAAATCATTTAAAAATCCCGCACTAAAACTGCGGGATTTTTTTGTAAAATAAGATTTGGTAAATTGGGTGTATGTACATACATTTGTGTGGTGAAATTAGAACAGGCCATACAAAGTACCAAATTCAGAAGCGAAGTGCATAAGGCAGGATTAAATATATTGTATACTGCCTGGTGGCTGAAAACAGTGATGAGCAGGGAGTTGAAAGAGTTCGGTTTAACCCATGAGCAGTACAACGTATTGCGGATATTAAAGGGTAAATACCCCGACGAGATGTGCGTACGCGATATCGTCTGCCGCATGATCGAAAAAAGCTCTAATGTACCCAGGATCATTGACAGGCTGGAGCTGAAAAAAATGGTAAAACGTTCCACATCCGCTATCGATAAAAGGGAAACCGTGATCACCCTCACACAAAGCGGGATCACCATCTTGCAGGCTACTACGGAAGCTGTAAACGAAGTGATGGATGAAATGTTATCAATCAGCAACCAGGATGCAACTGCTTTAAACCGGTTGCTCGAAAAAGTGAGGAGAACGGAAGAATAATTTTTTTACATAAATAGATGTATATACACGTATAAAATAAAGTATGAAAACGATAGTACATAAAGCAGACAGCAGGGGGCATGCCAATCATGGCTGGCTCAACAGCCACCATAGTTTCAGCTTTGGTAATTACCACAATCCCGAACGGGTTCATTTTGGGGCATTGCGCGTATTGAATGATGATGCTGTAAAAGCAGGGATGGGTTTCTCAAAACACCCGCACGATAATATGGAAATCATTTCTATTCCACTCCTCGGCGACCTGCACCATAAAGACACCACGGGCCGTGACGAGATCATCCGCCAGAACGATGTACAGATCATGAGCGCCGGCAGCGGGATAGCGCACAGTGAAACCAATGCCAATACAGATAAGGATGTAAAATTCCTCCAGATATGGATCCTGCCAAAAGAAAGGAATATAGAACCCCGCTATGAACAGAAAACATTTAAGCCGGAAAACAGGCAGAACCAAATGGTAACCGTAGTGGCCCCGGATGATACAAAAGCAGTGTGGATTAACCAGGACGCATGGCTTTCATTGGCAGATCTTTCTAAAGATCAGTCAACCAGCTATGCTATCCGCAAAGAGGGAAACGGGGTATACGTTTTTGTGCTTAACGGAAATATAACCATCAGCGGCCACTCTTTAGAAACACGGGATGCCCTGGGTATCTGGGAAACAGGTTCCATCAGCATCAAGGCCAATACCGCGGCACAATTGTTATTCATTGATGTACCCATGCAAATACCGGGAGTGTAACTATGAACAGGAACAGAACCATTAAAAGTATTTTATATGCCCAGCCGATGGATATGGGTGGTATGCCTATCCGGCAGCCTTTCCCATCACATAAGGCGGAGCAAATCGATCCCTTCTTACTGCTTCACCATGCAGATATAAAGGTGCCGGCACACGTAGATTCAAAACATGCAGGCGTGGGCCCGCATCCGCACCGCGGATTCTCGCCGGTGAGTTTCATTTTTAAAGGCGGGGTGCATCACCGCGACAGCAGGGGCAATGATAATGTGATATATGCCGGCGGTACCCAATGGATGAATGCCGGTATGGGCGTGATACATAGTGAAAGGCCCCCGCTCGATATACACGAAACAGGCGGCAGGCAGGAACTGATACAATTATGGGTGAACACACCCGCCACACACAAGATGGATATCCCCGACTATCAACCCCTGACCGCTGCAGAAACACCTGTAGTAAGATCAGCAGATGGACTTACCACAGTAAATGTGATCGCAGGGGAACTGAATGGTGTGAAAGGGCCTATCAAAACCTTATCACCTGTATATACTTTCACTGCTGACATGAAAAAAGGCGCAAAACATTTCTTCAGCATTCCTGTTACACACAATGCATTCATCTATGTAATGGACGGCAAGGTTACAATAACCGGCGACAGCGAAGTAGAGGGAAAATACGTAGCGGTGTTTAACCTTGATGGCGAAGGATTTGAACTGGCAGCGCTGGAAGACACCAGGCTCTTCATCGGAACAGGTGAACCGCTAAATGAACCCGTTGCATCACACGGTCCGTTTGTAATGAACAGCCAGACAGAATTAATGGAAGCATTCCGTGATTATCAGATGGGTAAGATGGGGGTGTTGATAGAAGAATAAAAATAAGTACACGTCATTGTAAGCAAGCGAAGCGAGAGAGAAAACTCATACTCGATTAGCAGGTTTCTCACTACGTTCGAAATGACGGATAAATAATTAATCAACCAACAAAAACAAATACAATGGCAACCTACAAAATTGACGCTGCACACAGCGAAATCACTTTTAAAGTGAAACACCTGATGATTACTAATGTCACAGGCAACTTTACCAAATACGATGCAACCATGGAAAGCGAAGCCGCTGATTTCAGCGATGCGAAAATCAGTTTCGAAGCAGATGTGAACAGTATTACAACCCATAACGAACAAAGAGACGGGCACTTAAAAGGTGATGATTTCTTTGCAGCCGAAAAATTCCCGAAGCTACTTTTTAAGTCCAGCAAACTGGCCAAAAAAGGCGAAGACAGTTTCACATTAACCGGCGATCTTACCATTCGTGATATAACCAAAACAATAGAACTGAGTGTGGAATATGGTGGCACCATGACCGATCCTTATGGCCAGGTTAAAGCTGGTTTTGAGATCAACGGAAAGATCAACCGTAAAGATTTTGGTTTAACCTGGGGCGCTGTAACCGAAGCTGGTGGTGTAGTTGTAAGCGATGATGTAAAACTGCATGC
>JBKJPR010000047.1:0-3382 GCA_046594275.1 Sediminibacterium sp. | reverse complement strand
TCCCGGTTGCCATGAAAATATAATACAATCCCTTTTTTCACCGAATCGGAAACTGTGAACCTGACGACATTATATTTCGTTTGCGCATCAACAGTAATATTGGTTTCTGAAAAGGGTTGGGGAAAACGGTACGTGCTGTCTGCAGGTATGGGTACAGGATGAAATAATAGTTTTTCCTGAAGGTAATAAAGAGCAATGCCGGTTGCGGCGTATATGATAATAATTATTTTTACCCACCCGAAAATGTTGTTTTTCTTTTTCACGCAGCTAAGGTAGGCCGAAGTTAGTATTGTAAAATATCCCTGATGAAGTTGTGGTACTCAGGAAAAGAGGGTAGGTTATTGTGTCCCCCACCGTGGATGCGTATCAGTGTGATTTTATGGGGATTGATCTTTTGCAGTTGCTCGCTGTGCCTGATGGGGATCATCCAATCCTTTGTACCATGGATGATATAGGTATGGCAGTTCACTTTTTTTATCCACTTATCTGTATGCAGATGATACCGTAATAACCAGCGATGCGGCAGAATAGGCAGGAAGCGCTCCACTACTTTAATAAAACTGAAATAAGGAGCATCGAGAATCAGGTAGCGGGGGGTATTATCGGCAGCTATCTTGGTGGCAAAGCCGCTGCCCAGGCTCCTGCCATATACAAGGATATGCTGTTCGGCATATTTCTCCAGCAATGTTTCATACACGAACTGCATATCGGACAGCATATCTTTCTCACTTCTTTTACCGGTGCTTTTTCCGAAACCGCGGTAATCCACCAATACCACATCATACTGGTAGCGGTAAAAATCTTTGGCATATTTGGCCCAGCCCTTAATGCTGCGTGAGTTACCGTGAAAATATAAGATAAGCCCCTTGGGATCTTTGCCATAAAAATGAAGCCCGTTAATGCGAATACCTGGCGCTACATCAAAGAACAGTTCTTCAAAAGGCGCATCGTATTTGTATTCAAAATCCTGCGGTAATTTTTCGGGTTTGAAAATGAAGCGGTCCTGTACAAAATAAACAACGATCAATAAAATAACATAACCGAGAATGATATAGAGTAAGGTGGGGGACAAGCCGCTGGGTTTGGTTCGTTGTCCCAAGTTCAGGGTTTTATGGTAAGAAACCAATATTACCTCCCTACAAATATCTCCAAAAGCGGGCTTTGCGGTACGTTGCAGTTATAAAATTGGTTGGAAGGTGATTTTCTACAGGCAGATAAGTTTTTTCTATCTGTGATATCTACTCGTATCATGTTATGCGTAAAATGTCACAAAATTTTGGGTAATGAGTAGTGAATAGTCAATGGGCAATAAGAACTCACCACTCACCACTGACAACTCACACTTAACATAACACTATGTATTTAGCGAGTTACCTTCAATAGCAGGGCTTACATGTTTCTTCCATGGCGAGTCCGCTCAAAGAGGACTTGGTTATGGCTGATACCCAATCGGCTTTCGCTGAAAACTCTGCGGAAAAGGGAAGAATGGCGGGTAAGAAATACACACCTGAATGCAGAATTCTGATTAACTTTAATTTATGGAAACTGAAACCATATATCAACAGATCAGAGCTACTATTGACTGTTATTTCCCCGGAGCGCCTGTTATGCTCTTTGGCTCAAGAGCAAGGGGGGATCATAATTTGAAGAGTGATTACGATCTGTTGATAGTTACCCCGCATACCTTACATCCACAGGAGAAAGTAAAACGCACAACGGAATTGGATAAGGCATTGGTAAATGCACTTCACATACCAGTAGATATACTGCTTAACAGTGAGGAGGAAGTAAAGATGAAACAAGAACTACCCGGGCATATTATTCGTTGGGCGGTGAAAGAAGGGATAGCAATATGACACCTTCATTACGAGCTTATATTGAAGCCTGGCTTGGTAAAGCGGATATGGATCTGCTCAGTGTCCAACGATTGTTGGAAATAGAACCCAAGATACTGGACAATGCCTGTTTCCATTCGCAGCAGGCTATAGAAAAATATCTCAAAGCTTTTCTCACTTATCATGGCCGTGATATTGAGCGTACGCACAATATTATTTTTTTACTTTCCGAATGTGCATCTTTTGATCCCGCGTTTGCCACAATTGACCCGCAGAATATAAATGTATATGCTGTACAGGGCCGATACCCCGATTTTTCACTTCAACCTGATGCAGCGGAAGCAGTTAGTTATTATGAACTGGCTGTGCAAATAAAAAGTATGGTGACAGCCAGATTAATTTTTCAATAGACAAAAAGAGTGGAGACGAGTTGTCCCTACCTTCATTCTGCGCAGCACACTCTGTGGAGATAGAAAACTATCTGTGATATCTACTAGTATCATGTTATGCGTAAAATGTCACAAAATTTTGGGTAATGAGTAGTGAATAGTCAATGGGCAATAAGAACTCACCACTGACAACTCACACTTAACACTAGCGCACTTCTCTTTTCCAGGCTTCCATACCACCTTTCAGGTTGATGAGGTTGGTAAAACCGAATTTATCCTGTAATCTTTGAATCGCGATCTGGCTGCGTATTCCTTTTTTGCAATAAACGATCACCGGCTCATCCGCGGGAATATTTTCTGCCATACTGATAATATCCCCCAGGGGCATCAACTGGCCGCCTATGCTGAAATCCGCATGTTCAAATGGTTCGCGTACATCGAGCAGGAACAGTTTTTCATGCTGTAAGCGGTTTTGTAATTCGGCTGGTGTGATCCCGGTCATTCAGATTCCTCCGCTCCTTCGAAATACACGCGTGACAGGCTGAACTTGGCAACAGGGGCCACAATCAGCGGGAATTTCTCAATGGTCACATTGCTGGGATCCAGCCCAAAACCCCTTTCTTCACCGAGGCTGATCTCTTTCAGCCAGAAATATAATTTCATTACTATCTTTTCAAAGAAGGGTAATTCATTGTCCTGGCTAAGGTATTTTTCAAGAACCACAAACTGGAAATCACCTACTACATTATTCCTTTCCAGGCTTTCATAACGGCTGGTGATGTTTACTTCTTTATTGGAGACCAGTTCTTCCACCACCTTTTTAAACATCAGGTTGAGGCGCTGTTCTACCCTGAAGCCTAACCTGAACTCAACCCGTATGATATCGTTGGGTATGATATGTTCAACAGAATATTCGCAGGTATATGGATCATCTAATACATCCACGTGTACAAACCAGTAAATATCTGCGCGCTTGGGTTTTTTATTCAGTATGGAATAAATGATCTTATGCTCAATCTCTTTGGGGTTATTGGCGCTGGTCATATATACCAGGTGTGTGGCATATTTGGAAATGCTCCGGTCATTACTCAGCTCCTGGATCATGGGTATATAATGTTCCATCCGCACAAATTCCACATAGCGGTTTTTGATCTTCCG
>JBKJPR010000452.1:0-3108 GCA_046594275.1 Sediminibacterium sp. | reverse complement strand
CATGCCCGACCCCCAACGCTATATAGCCCATTTTGATCTTGACTCTTTTTTTGTAAGCGTGGAGGTATTGAATGACCCTTCCTTAAAAGGCAAGGCAGTTATCGTGGGTGGATCACGGGACAGGGGCGTGGTTACCACCTGCAGTTACGAGGCCCGGAAATTTGGTGTACACAGTGCTATGCCCATGAAGACGGCGATGAAATTATGCCCGCATGCTGTTATTGTAAGGGGAACGCGTGGGGAATATAGCCGGTATTCAAGATGGGTGACTGATATCATTGCGGCTAAAGCGCCGCTGTTTGAAAAAGCATCCATCGATGAATTTTATATTGACCTGACAGGGATGGATAAATTCTTTGACCCTTATCAATGGACCATTGACCTGCGTACGGAGATCATAGACAAAACGCAATTGCCTATTTCTTTCGGGCTCGCTACCAATAAAATGGTGGCCAAGATTGCAACGGATGAGGCCAAACCGAGTGGCTACCTGTTTGTGCAGCCAGGCATGGAAAAGCAGTTCCTTGCGCCTTTACCGGTTAATAAATTTTCCGGTGTGGGAGAACAGACCTTCCGGGTGTTACAGGCGATGGGCATTCACACTATCAGGGATATCAGTGAAACCCCTGTGAGTGTGCTTGAAAAAAAACTGGGAAAATATGGCGTAGATCTTTGGCAGAAATCGCAGGGCATACATCTTGGGGAAGTTCATGCTTATCACGAAGCCAAATCCATTTCCAGCGAAAATACCTTTGAAGAAAATACTGCCGATACGGAGTTCCTGCTTAGTGAACTGGTGCGGTTGACAGAAAAGATCGCCTACGAATTGCGGCAGGATGAAAAGCTTGCCGGCTGTATCGCGGTAAAGATACGCTACCCTGATTTTGAAACCACTTCGCGGCAGACTACAATTGATTATACGCTTCGGGATGATGAACTGATACCGGTTGCTATTGACCTTTTTCATAAATTATACCGCAAAGGGAAACTGGTACGCTTACTGGGTGTGCGTTTAAGTGAACTTACCAATCATGCAGTGCAGGGCAGCCTGTTTGATGATGCGGAAAAAAAGAATAAATTGTACAAGGCCATTGATGATGTAAAGAATACATTCGGGAAAGGATTATTGCAAAAGGCAAGGACAACAAAACTACGATAGAACGGATTTTTTGATGAGCTATGATGATTTTTTTATAATCATCATAGCTCATCAAAAAATCAACTGAATCATAATTAAATTAGTCTATCTTTTTAGTAGGAAATACTTATTTTTACCCTAAAACCAATCATTATGAGTTTACGTTTAGGCGATACCGCCCCCAATTTTAAGGCACAGACCACGGCCGGTGAGATCGATTTCTATGAATATTTGGGTGATGGCTGGGGTGTATTGTTTTCACATCCTGCCGACTATACACCCGTGTGTACAACTGAGCTGGGCAAAACCGCCCTGCTACAGGAAGAGTTCGCCAGGCGTAATGTAAAAGTGCTGGCCCTGAGTGTAGATCCGCTGGATAAACACCATGGTTGGGTAAAGGATATTAATGAAACACAGAAAGTAACCGTAGGCTTCCCCATCATTGCTGATGAAGATAAAAGTATTGCCAATACATACGGGATGATCCACCCCAATGCTTCCGAAACCTTTACCGTGCGTTCTTTATTTGTGATCGGCCCTGATAAGAAAGTAAAGCTGATGATCACATACCCTGCATCCACTGGCCGTAATTTTCAGGAAGTGCTGCGCGTGATAGATTCTTTGCAACTGACCGCTAATTATAGTGTGGCTACGCCCGCCGACTGGAAAGAAGGTGAAGACGTGATTGTAGTGCCTGCTGTAAGTACCGAAGATGCTATTAAAAAATTCCCGAAAGGCGTGAATGTGGTAAAGCCATACCTGCGCTATACGCCACAGCCGAATAAATAATTTTTCATTTTTTTGTTAATAGGGGACAGATCAATATCCGTCCAACCTGCTGTAAGCAAACATGAAACATTGATTGGTGAATTGATCATGATATGATTTTTATTTTCTCTGTGTTCCTCCCTGCCGCCGTGTCATTGTGGTTCAAAAATAACCACACAACGGCGCTGAGTTACAAAAAGGGCTGAAACAATTTCTTAGTATGCCCGGTAATTCCAAAGTTATTTTTACCTTACTGCCAAATAAAGCTATATGAGAAAATTTTTCTTTTTGGTGACTGCAGTATGTATGTTGAATGTATTGGCCGCGCAACGCACCATCATCCATTGTGGGCAACTCATCGATGTAAAGAAGCTACAGGTATTGAAAGATATGTCCATTATTGTGGAAGGCAATAAGGTAGTGGATGTTCAAAAGGGATTTGTATCTGCTGCAGCGAATGAAAAAATAATTGATCTTAAAAATCGAACAGTTATGCCTGGACTGATCGATATGCATGTACACCTGGAAAGCGAGACCAACCCGAATAACTACCTGAACGGGTTTACCTGGAATGCTGCTGATTATGCATTTCAATCCGTGGTATTTGCTGAACGGACATTACAAAGTGGATTTACCACAGTACGGGATCTCGGTGGTTCGGGTGCCAATATCTCTCTCCGCAATGCTATCAACAAAGAATGGGTGAAAGGCCCGCGCATTTACACAGCGGGTAAATCTATAGCCACTACCGGTGGTCACGCAGATCCCACCAATAATTACCGTAAAGAGCTTATGGGCGATCCAGGCCCGAAAGAAGGCGTGGTAAATGGTGTGGAAGATTGCGCCAAAGCGGTGCGCCAGCGTTATAAAGAAGGTTCCGACCTGATAAAAATAACTGCCACAGGTGGTGTATTAAGTATGACGAAAGACGGGAGCGGCGCTCAATTCACTGAAGACGAGGTCCGTGCTATTGTAGCCACTGCAAAAGACTATGGCTTTAAAGTGGCCGCCCATGCACATGGTGCAGAAGGAATGAAAAGAGCCGTACTCGGTGGCGTAAGTTCCATCGAACATGGAACCTATATGAGTGAGGAAGTGATGGAACTGATGAAACAAAAAGGAACCTACCTCGTACCCACGATCATTGCTGGCAGGTCTTCTGCGGATTCTGCAAAGAAGCCGGGTTATTATCCTGAAATAGT
>JBKJPR010000124.1:0-3288 GCA_046594275.1 Sediminibacterium sp. | reverse complement strand
GATTCATTTGAAAAAATTCCGGTTAACATATATCCTTCCGCTACAGATGGGTCGCGGTATGTAGCAGAAGAGATTGCCAAACTCATCCGTGAAAAAGAACAGAAAAAGGAAAAATGTGTAATAGGTATGGCCACCGGCGGAACTCCTATTTACCTGTATGCCGAACTGGTACGCATGCATAAAGAAGAAGGACTGAGTTTTAAGAATGTGATCACTTTTAACCTCGATGAGTATTACCCGATAGAAAAACATGCCTTTCAAAGCTACTGGAGCTTTATGCACCGGCATTTGTTCAATCATATTGACATTGATCCGGCCAATATCCATATTCCAAACGGGAGCTGGCCCAAAGAAGAGATCAAAAAATACTGTGCTCAATATGAAGCAGAACTTGAGACAATTGGAGGTATTGACCTGCAGATTTTGGGGATAGGCCTCAACGGCCATATTGGTTTTAATGAACCGGGCTCCAGCATTTTTTCCAAAACAAGACTGGTGAATCTCGACAATACCACACGTATTGCCAATACGTATGAATTTGCGAACATTTCAAAAGTACCCAGGCTGGCGATCACCATGGGTATTAGTAATATTTTAAAGGCCAGGCGCATTTTATTGATGGGATGGGGACAGAAAGCTGCCATTATTGCCCGGTCAGTAGAAGGCAATGTAAGCGAGCACGTGCCGGCCAGTATCCTGCAACAGCATAATGATTGCAGCTTTATCGTGGATGAGGCAGCCGCTGCTGATTTAACCCGTATCAAATCTCCCTGGCTCACAGGAGAATGTATCTGGACGCCAAAGATGATCAAACGGGCCGTTGTCCATATGTCGCTTAAGCTGAACAAATCTGTTCTGAGTTTAACTGCCGATGATTATATCGAGAACAGTTTATCAGATCTACTCGTAGAAATAGGTGATGCATACGAGATCAACCTGCAGGTTTTTTATATGCTAAGGGATACGCTTACCGGTTGGCCCGGCGGTAAACCCAATGCTGTGATACCCGCACATCCGGAAAGAAGTGCCCCGCATCCCAAACGATGCCTCATCTTCTCCCCCCATCCCGATGATGACATTATCAGCATGGGAGGTACATTCTTGCGCCTGCATGAACAAGGGCATGAAGTACATGTTGGTTACCAGACAAGTGGCAATATTGCTGTTACAGATGAATTTGTAACCCGCTTCATCGATTTTGCGGTTGGCTTTGAAGATATGTTCGGCATTGATAACCATACCAGCCAGGAGATATTGACTTCGGCGCGTACCTATATCGCCACCAAACAAAAAGACCAGACTGATACCAAAGAAATACGTTCAATTAAGGGCCTTATCCGGAGATGTGAAGCAAAAGCTACCTGCCGTTATGTGGGCCTTCCTGAGGATCGTTGTCATTTTATGGATCTTCCTTTTTATGAAACCGGTACTATTGATAAGAATCCAATGAGTGAAGCGGATATACAGATCACAATGGAGCTTTTACAGAAACTTCAACCTCACCAGGTATACTGCGCCGGCGACCTCGCCGATCCACACGGAACCCATAAAGTTTGTCTGGAGGTCGTGTTTGAAAGCCTGAGAAGGTTAAAGGAATCGGGCGAAGCCTGGATAAAAGACTGCTGGGTTTGGTTGTATAAAGGCGCTTGGCAGGAATGGGATATTTCTGAGATAGAAATGGCGATACCCATGAGCCCTGACCAGGTAATGAAAAAACGTTTTGGTATTTTCATACACCAGTCACAGAAGGATATGGTTCCTTTCCAGGGAACAGATAGCCGCGAGTTCTGGCAACGCGCCGAAGACAGGAATGCGAATACCGCTGATCAGTATGCATCGCTGGGTATGACAAAATATGCGGCCATAGAAGCATTTGTGAAGTGGCATTATTAAATTAAACGGGTAACATACAGCCTGTAACCACAGAGTATATATTTTTGCCGGATGGAAGATCAGATGAGCGCCAATAAGGCAATAGCGATGGCCTGGAAAAATGCATGGAGCAACCGGAAATTCAGAAGAGTAACCATTGCAGGCAGCGTTATTTTGCTGGGCATATTGATATCCTTCCCTTTTTTCTTTGCCATGATAGAACAGCGTGAAGGCACCCTGCTGAATGACCGCTTACTTCTCCTTATCCCGCCCAACGATGTATCCATAGCCACTTTTACTGTTATCTGGTCCATGACCCTTTTGTTGTGGGTACGTTGTGTACAGGATCCCTGGATATTTGTTCTTTTTCTTTTATGCTTTGTTATCCTTTGTATTTCAAGAATGCTCACAATTATTATTATACCCCTGAACCCACCGGTAGGCCTGATTCCACTGAAAGACCCGCTAAGCAGCATATTTTATGGAGGCACAGATAAGTTCATCCAGAAAGACCTTTTCTATTCAGGTCATACCTCTATCCAGTTCCTGATGTTCCTGACCCTGAAAAGAAAAACCGATAAAATCCTCGCATTTTTCTCTACCCTCGCCATTGGAACCCTGGTACTCGTACAGCATGTTCACTACACGGTAGATGTGCTTGCGGCTTTTGTTTTCACCTATATTATTTACTTGATTGGAAAGAAGATTGTGGTGGATTGAGGAAGCTGTGAGCCTTGAGCTGTGAGCTATGAGAAAACAATTAAATTCCAAAATTTCCCTCCACCCTTAGAATCTGTTTAAAATGATTATGCAAATAACGTATTAAAAATTAGTTAGTCGCCCGACAAGGGTATTCTGAAGAATTTCCTCAATTATTTTTTGCCGCGCCATTTAAGGGCGTGGAGATAAGAATACAGTTATTCTTATTTTGGCGCTTTAGCGCCGGGTTTGTTGACTTTTTTCAAAGCAAGTTCTCATCCAAAAACCACCCGGGACTAAAGTCCCGCTATAATAAAGGGGGGCATTTCATTCCACATCCTAAAGCATGCGGCAATACAAAACAAGCAGATCAGTAATTATTCATTAAATCTTCCAAAGACCTGTAGTCGCCTGACCAACTGCTAAATGGTAAATGAAAATTATATTTTTAAACAGCGTCTAAGGCAGAACTAACATTCCAAAGATTCTCAAAACGCTTCCCCGAGCTGCAGGTAAAACCCACTATTCTTCCCCTGCCCCATTCCATAATCAACACGGAGGTTGAGCTTTTCTTTTTTGTCAAGCGCAAAACGGATCCCCCCGCCATAGGAATATTTCAGGTCGCTGAGGGAATAATCGGCAAAATTCCTGCTTACATTCCCGGCCCCCGCAAAAGCCACTGCCCCAAATCGTTTATAAAGGGGGAAACGGTATTCT
>JBKJPR010000329.1:0-6198 GCA_046594275.1 Sediminibacterium sp. | reverse complement strand
GTTGTTACACTTGAACAATCCCGCTTTTAATGGCATAGATGGCTATGCCAACCCGGGAACTCACATTCAGTTTTTTGAACATCGAGTCGCGGTACCCATCAATTGTTCTGGGGCTGACACTCATTTCCACGGCTATTTCTTTATGGCTTTTTTCAGTACACGCCCAACGCAGGAAATTCAACTCTTGTTCTGTCAGCACCAGTTTTGGAAATTCTCCATACAATTCATTGTTCATTATTTTGATTGTGATCAACTCATTATAATAATATCCTTTCTGGTATACCTGGTGCAGTGCATCGCGGAGTTCTGCAGGTTCACAATCTTTCAGAATATAACCCCTGGCGCCGTTTTTCAGCATCCGTATTATAATGAAATCATTTTTGATCATACTTAATGCCAATACTTTTACCTTAGGATAGTTTTGTTTTAACCACAAAGCAGTTTCAACGCCATCCATTACCGGCATGGTGATATCGAGCAGAACGATATCGGGAATGGGATTTGTTTCTAATTGATCGATTAAATGACGGCCATTATCAGCCTGGAGAATAATGTCAAAGCCCTGGAACATACTGATTAAAACGGCCAGGCTTTTCCGCAGGACCACGTGATCATCCACCAAAGCAATTTTAATCATAGCCATTTTGCTTGAATACGAGGTTAACAACCGTACCCGATCCTTCTGTACTGATGACATCCACTGTAGCGCTGATCATTAATGCCCTTTGCTGAATACTGTTCAGGCCGATACCGGGTCTAAATCCGGGGTGTGTACTGCTGAATCCTTTCCCGTTATCCTGCAGTGAAATGAGCACAGCTTCTCCTGTACGAACAATATCCACCCTAATATGGCCGGCGCCTGAATGCTTAACCACATTGTTCAGCACTTCCTGGACCATCCGGTATAAAAATATTATTTTATTTTTATCAATGGCCAATGTTTCGTATTCCGAATGATAAGAAGTTGTGTATAATCCTGTCTTATTAAGTTGTTTTAACTGGTGCTGGATAGCCACTAACAGACCCTCCTCCACCAGACGATCTGCATAATAACCAGTCCCGAGGTTTCGCAATTCTGTTATAGCATCTGTAACAAGGTCCTTAATAATGTGCAAGGTCTCATTCCCTTTACGTTCAAACGTAATGATATTCAGGTTCAATTTCGCTAAACTGAGTATCTGGCCCACATTATCATGAATCTCCTGGCTGACCGCTCTGAAGGTATGGTCCTGCATTTCGAGTTGGGCCTGCAGCAGTTCCTGTTGAAACTGTGATTCCCTTATTTTCGTATCAAGTAGCAGTTGCCTTTTCCTTCTTACATAATTCAATACAACAAGCAATGTAATAAATCCAAAAAGAAAGACAAAAGAACTGCCTACTAAGATAGCTATGATGACATTTTGTTTTTCTGTCTGCATAAAATGTAAATATTGGAATAATCAAGGTATATCATAAGACAACCTATATCCAAAAGTTGTCTTTAAAATTCATGTACTCTACTCTGAAGAGAAAGAATGGCCCAAGGACTTCTTTTTCAATAGAAGAAGTCCCATAGAAATGCACAGATACAAAACTATACATAAGGCTTGCGGAATAAACTGATGTAGCCTTAATCCAAACAAATAAATATCGTTTTTAACAATAAAATCATATAAAGAAAAAGAAATACTAGCGCTTGAAAAGAATAATGAAACTCCGGCGGCAATCCAAAATCCTGGTTCGGAAGTTATAACAGTTTCTTTATCATTAATAACCAATGTATACAAGTATAATAATGCAATGGCAGCTAAAAAGAATCCTGATACAATTAAATTGATGTGGAAGTAGGTATAATTACTACCATACAATAAAAAAGTGATAGCGTATCCAATTTCACCAAGAGGAACAAAAAATAAAATTAATTTTTTAAAAAAAACTTTATTATTCAGGTGATAAAAAATATAACTGTAAAAACATAATTCCACCATCGAAATAAAATAATATACCTGAATATTGTGTGTAATAAACTTAGCGCTTAGTTCCGCAAAAAAAACAAATCCCAAAAACGGTAAAAACCATTTCATAAAAGATTTTTTCAGAACGGGATAGCAGTATATACAAACTAAAAAACTAATTAATTCAAATATGTTATTAATATGGATTTTCATTTCAGTGAATACTAAGTTTTATAATCAGTATTGCTGCCCAAAATAAAAAAACGGCTGGTATCCTGCAACCGTTTTTACACCCTTTTTTTGAAACGTAGTTCTACTATTCTCCCTCTTTTGTTTCGATCTTTTTTGAAAGTAACAGTTTGTTTTCCAGTAGTTTATTATGTTTTGCAATTTTCAGTTCCTTTCTGAGCTTCTTTTTATCGGCTCCTGCCCAGTGGGCAGTTAGGGCCGAAAGATCAGGTTTTCCTGCGTCTACCCAGCTTGTATACCAGAAATCAGCCACCAGGTTTGCAGAATGCAATAATTGTTCATTAATGGTATTCTGCAAAGCCACCGCATAGGCTTTGGCAAATTCTGTGGTATAACTTTTAGATTCCCTCCCGCGCCGGATTTGTATACGGAACTTCTGCGCTTCTGTAAAACTTTTACTCACTTCTTTTTCCTTTTCGAGCATATCAGGCACTAAAGCAGCCGCTCTTCGCACTGCGTTCCAGATGGCTTCATCAGGATGATCTAGATAAACTGCTTTATGCCGGGAATACAGGTTATAATTCCCGATCTCTATTTCCGGTATCATCGACTCCCATAAACTATGCACTCCCTTCTGGTTAGTCAACTGGCCATCATAATTTACCGTAGTATGCAACGGTACATTGGCATCACCGATATAATGCCCCAGATCGGCAGCATAAAAAAGGATGCTGTCCTTATTGCCATTTGCAAAAGCTGCCGTCAGTTTGTTTTTCATATACAGAATATGATAAGGCACATATCCATATTTCAGCAAACTGTCTTTAGAATACAAATTAATGGCCGATTGCCAGTCCATCGGCATTTTATTTATGGCTTCAGGCCCGTACATCTCCAGATCAATAAAATGTTTGGTGGCTTCGGTACTGTCCTGATTACGGCGCATATCTGGGCGGGGGGCATTGGATACCAGGTATTCCATGTTCTGGTAAAAAAAAGGACGCATTTTCTTTGGCAATTTATATACCGCCAACTGGTGTACTGTTTTATGAACCAGGAAACCCCAACCGCCGGTTATCACCAAAATGGCCGATAATACCATCGCTGTCCTGAACCATTTTACTATTTTCATGCTCTTCGGTTTTTTACGAATTAAGGGCTAAAATTATGTTTTTCAACTCCCCCCACTGTAATAATTAGGTGAATGATGCTACTAATCTGGCAAACGTCTACAAAAAAAACACAGGAAACCCGATCGGAAACTTACATTTGATAACAACCTCAACCCTATGCGCAACATCCTCGAACTCCAGAACCTGAAAAAATATTATGCTACCCAGAAAGCGGTAGATGATATCAGCTTTAACATACAGAAAGGCAGCATTTTTGGCTTATTAGGCCCTAACGGCGCTGGAAAAACCACATTGCTACGGATGATCACCGGGATATTCTTTCCAGACAGTGGCCATATCCAGTTTGACGGGAAAGAATTCGATCCCATGAACGATATTATCAAGATCGGGTACATGCCGGAAGAGCGTGGCCTGTATAAAAAGATGAAGATCGGCGAACAAGCCCTTTACCTGGCGCAGCTAAAAGGACTGAGCAGAAGCGAAGCCATGGAAAAGATCAAATTCTGGTTCAAAAGATTAGAAATGGAGACCTGGTGGAATAAAAAAGTGGAGGACCTCAGTAAAGGCATGAGTCAGAAACTCCAGTTTGTGATCACGGTATTACATGAGCCCAAACTCATTATACTGGACGAGCCTTTCAGCGGACTCGATCCTTTAAATGCCAGCCTGATCAAAGATGAGATATACGGCCTTGCACAAAGGGGAAGCACCATCATTTTCAGCACGCACCGCATGGAACAGGTAGAAGAAATCTGCGACCATATTGTACTGATGAACCTCGGGCAAAAGATACTGGATGGGACTGTGGGTGATATCAAACAACAATTCAAAGAGAATAAATTCAGCATTAAACTGAGCGAAGTACCTGACGGTATCAGCAGCAATGCTTTTGAAATTGCAGACCAGAAAGCAAATGCATTGACCGTAAAGATCAATGAAGGATTCAGGAGTAATGATGTATTGCAATACTTCCTGCAACAGAATCTGACCATTGAATCGTTTAACGAGATATTGCCTTCACTCAACCAGATTTTCATTAACCTGGTAGAAGGTACAAACGCCACTACAAGGGCATTTCAAACTGTAAAATCATAAACAACCTAACTCAACTGATATGAATAAGATCTCACTCGTCATACAACGTGAATATTTGGTAAGGGTAAAGAACAAAAGGTTTATCCTTACCACCATCCTGATGCCATTACTGATTGTGGGGTTTATCGCGCTATCTACACTTCTTGCCATAAAAGGGAAGGATAACCACAAAATAGCGGTAGTAGATAACAATGGATTTTTCAAGGGAAATATTAAGGACTCTAAAAACCTCAGTTTTGAGTTTCCCGAAGGCGTTGACACCTCGAATTATTTAAAGAGAGGTTATACGGATATCATATTAATTCCCAGGTTTGGTGCCGCAGAAAAAATGAAATACACCATCCGCTCCGGGAAAAGGCTCAGTTTCACAACTGAAGATGCAATCAGTAACCATATTAATGCTGCTATTGAAGACAAAATGTTGCAGGATGCCGGCATCAATAAACTTCAGTTAGACTCGATACACACACAATCCAAGGATGCTGAATTAAAAACGGTTGAAGAGAGTGGCGACAAAGCGGAGGAAAGCAGTTCCGGCTTATCGTATGCCATTGGTTTCGGCAGCGGTATGCTTATCTATATCACCATGTTTATTTATGGCGCTATGGTAATGCGGGGCGTGACGGAAGAAAAAACCAACCGTATTGCAGAAGTGATGATAAGCAGTGTAAAGCCTTTTCAGTTGATGATGGGAAAGATAATCGGCATTGGGGCAGTGGGCTTAACGCAGTTCTTTATGTGGATTATTCTGATCATAGGATTGACTACGGCAGCACAGGCTTTTATTCCCCATGATGTACTTGAACAGGTAAATACCTTACAGCAGTCCAATGGGCAAATGCCGGGCGGTGGCATGATGAAAGCAGGCGAAGCTGCCCAACAGATTTATAAAGTACAACACACATTCAGTACTGCAAACTGGCCCGTAATCATCGGTTGTTTTATCTTTTATTTCATTGGCGGTTATTTGTTCTATGCCTCTTTATTTGCTGCTGTAGGAAGCGTAGTGAACGAAGATCCCCAGGATGCACAGAGCTTAATGTTGCCTATCACCATGCCTATCATTTTCTCGTTCATCATTATGACCAATGCCGTGCAGGACCCCAGCACACCTATTGCTATCTGGGCAAGTATCATTCCTTTCAGTTCCCCAATGGTAATGATGGCAAGGATCGCGTACGGTATTCCTGGAACGGTTCCCTACTGGCAATTAGCTGCCAGCATGCTTTCTTTGGTGGGTGGTTTCTTACTTACCACCTGGCTGAGTGGAAAAATTTACCGAACGGGCATCCTTATGTATGGTAAAAAAGTGAGCTGGAAAGAAATGGGGAAATGGGCGTTTAGAAGGAATTGATGATAGCACTTTATTTTAGCCGCTGATTCGCAGATTGAAATTTAATCTGCGAATCAGCGGCTTATTATTTTTTCTTGACCACTATAAACTATTGCGCCAATGATATCCGGATATTCACCCCTGCCCTGGTATTGGTAATGGGCGCCGAAGTTGAGATATAGGGGATTACCCTCCGCTGGTCGAAGAAGAATTTAATATTGATACGGTTATTCAAAACATAATCGATAGAAGGCATGATCACTATCTCTTTCTGGCCACCCGTTCCATACGCATTGGTTTGGTCGAGCCTGCTGTTACTCATAGAAACGTCCTTCATAGACAGGTCAAACTTTAGGTTCAGGTCGTTCTCCAGTTTCTTTCCTTTCATTCCCGGTATTTTGAAGGGAAGATTAAATCCTTTTTTACGCCAGCTCGCGCCGATGGTCCATTCCGTACTGCGGCTTTCACTCAATTGGTAATCGATCAAACTTAAACTCAACTGGCGGCTCTTCCT
>JBKJPR010000270.1:0-7471 GCA_046594275.1 Sediminibacterium sp. | reverse complement strand
AGCCGCTTCCACAATGGCATTGCAGGTGGCGGCCTCGCTGAAATCAACCCCGGTATTGGTCTGGTGAGAGGGCTGCCAGATAATAACAGGCTTTTTTCTGCTTTCTGTAGATGCTGTTTTTTTATGGTGTGTATGATCAATCTTATTATATGCCGGGCTTGTTACAAAAGCCAGGGTCAATATTAGTAAGCAGTGGGTTCTCATTTTTCTTTATTAGCTACTGTTAAATTACACGACTATTTTCAATGCGCAAAACCATATGGCATACGGCACTGATAACAATTAGTCCCGTTTATTCATTTTAATTTCCCATATATCATGTTTTCAATGGATTTTCTGTTGGATATATTGAAATCTGATTTAATTTGTATGATCAAATACCCCGGTGACAAAAGCATGACAAATGAAAGCAATAATAAGGAAGACGGCTATCGTGCATTGTTTGAACAGGCTTCTGATTATATGCTTGTGACTGATTTTAGTGGTACCCTCGTCGATGCCAATGCAAGCACGTGTATGAAATTCGGGTACACCAAAGGAGAATTGCTGCAGATGCATATTACCTCCCTGCTCGATCCTGAAGAATTAAAAATAAAGCCTATCATGTTTGAGTTATTAAAACAGGGAGAGCATATTTTTAATGAAAGGCGGATGATATTGAGGGATGGCTCTGTTATTGAAGTAGAAGCTAATGTAAAAAAAATAAGCGACACCAGGCTAATGGCGATTGTGCGTGATGTAACGGAAAGGAATATGGCTAAGGCTCACCTTCAGCGAACATACGAACGTCTCAATTATCATTTGAACAACACACCACTTGCGGTGATCGAAGAAGACAAGGATTTTAAAATCACCTATTGGAACAGGCAGGCAGAAGAAATATTTGGATGGAAAGCTGATGAAGTGCGGGGCAGGCGTATTGTTGATTTCATGGTATTCGAAGCGGACACAGCTCATATATTTGGGCTGGCAGAAAACCTGGGTAAAGGCATTAGTCATAAACAGCCCAATGAAAACCGGAATTATACTAAAGCGGGAAACGTATTGCACTGCGAATGGTATCATTCATTATTAAGAGATGAACAGGGTAGGGTAGAGACGATCCTGTCTATTGTAAGAGATATTACCGATGTAAGAAGAAAAGAAGAGAAGCTGGAGAAATTCCTTGAATTGCTGAAAGAACTTTCTTTTGTTACTTCTCATGAATTACGGAATGAGTATGCAAAAGTGCAATCTGTTTTAAATTACCTCGAATCGGCGCATGTAGACGGGCGTTCTTTAGAAGAAAAGGATAAGGATTTTCTGCTGATAGAGGCTACCCGTTCTTTTTATAATATTAATGATGTGATCGGTAAATTGAATGCAAAGATATATTCCGGCCAGGGCCTCTTCGAAGAATAAACGGCGTGGTCAGTTTTTATTATCGCGAACTGTTCCGCTCTATGAGGGTACTTTTCAAAACGATCTGGTCTATACGGTTACCAAAATTCTTTTTCTCAATCATCCGGAAAAGTAAGGAAGCGGATTCTTTCCCTATTTCAAATGCGGGTGGGGTAATGGTAGATAAGGAAGGCGACAGCAGGGAGGCGGTTCGTAAACAGGAGAAGCTGATTATCTTTAATTGCTGTGGAATTTTCAAATGTATCTCATTGCATACATAGTAAGTGGTAATGGCTAATTTTTCAACCGACGATAGTATACCATCTGGCCTTCCTTTCATTTTCAGTCTTCTTTTTATCACTTCATGGTTGGCCATATCATCATTACTGCATTCAATAATCATCTTCGGATCGGCATTGATTTTATATTTTTTTAAAGCGGCCAGGTAGCCGTTCATGCGATTATTCGTAGTGGATAAATAGCCTGATACGCATAAATAGGCAATTCTTTTACAACCCGCCAGTATCAGGTGTTCGGTTGCTTTAAAGCCGCTTTCATAATCGTCTGTGGTTACCGTAGGGCATCCCATCGCTTCCGGGATACGGTCAAAAAAAACGACCGGCACGCCTGTTTCATGTAAAGCAGTAAGATGATTTTCTTTGGCGGTATTTCCGCATAACGAAATCAGTACCCCGTCTACCCGTCCACCCTGCAGGTGTTTTACTGTTGATTCCTGGTTATTAGCATCTTCATGTGTGAGGTAAGTTAATACATGGTAACCCTTCTGTTGGGCCACCAGTTGTATTCCGTCTATGGCCAGGGCAAAATAATTATTAGCAATTTCAGGAATGACAACCGCAATGGTTATGCTATTTTTTTTGCGTAGCCCACGGGCAAAAGGATTTGGCTGGTAATTCAGTTTTTCAGCCATTGCCTTTACACGTTTTTTTGTCTCCACACTGATCTCATAACTATCACGCAGGGCTTTGGATACAGAGGAAATCGAAAGTCCGAGTTCTTGGGATAATTTTTTCAGGTTAACACCACTCATACAAAAGGGATAGGGTATATGAATTTTATTAGGTGGATAAAGGATCTGACAGTAGTTGCGGTTTTACGAAAAATTGGCGGACATTTTCGTAAAAGACAGTGCTGCTAACGAAAAAGCTGCATGGGACAGGTATGTTTTAACGAAAAAAGGCGAAATTGTCACATTGCAATTTCGTCTTTTTTCGTAATAGATACAGTGATGTAACTAATTATATCTTTTTATATAGGGTTACTGTTTTATCGTGGCCTTGCTAATTACATGTACAGTTATTTTTTCTGTTTTAAGGCTTTGTAGCGCATCATGGCTTCAATAAAGTAATAATCTGCATAAGTGAGGGGAACATCCACCTCTGAATTAGCCGGCCAATGGCCAACACTGTGTTTTAAAATAAAACCACCATTCTCACCTGTAGCGGCAGTATACGTGCGTGATGCGAGCGCACGGATGATCTGCTCCGCAGAACCGATATACAGATCACTGTTCTTTTTATCTGCATACCTGCTCAGTTCGATGAGGGCAGAGGCGGTAATGGCCGATGCGGAGGCATCGCGGTAAGTGGCAGGGATATCAATTGAATTATAATCCCAATACGGCACTTTGTCTGCCGGAAGATTGGGGTGCGTAAGCATAAACCGGGCGATATGGTTTGCCTGAGCCAGGTATTTCGGATCTTTGGTTGCGCGGTACATCACCACATAGCCATATAATCCCCAGGCCTGGCCCCGGGCCCATGCAGAAGAATCGGCAAAGCCCTGCGCTGTTTGTTTAGCGCGAACATTTCCAGTAAGAGGTTCATAATCAACTACATGCCAGGAACTATGATCGCTGCGGTAATGATTTTTAAGCGTGGTATTGGCATGCGTTACCGCGATTTTATAAAAAGAGGAATCACCGCTATGCCTGGTTGCCCAGAACAGCAGTTCGAGGTTCATCATATTATCTATGATTACGGGAAACTTCCACCGTGCGTTGGCGTTCCACGACTGTATGCAGCCCACAACAGGATTGAAGCGTGTAGACAAGGATCTTGCACTGTTCATCATGATCTCTTCATAGGCTTTATCAGGCATGAGGCGGTTTGCATTGCCAAAGCTGCAGAACATCATAAAGCCAAGGTCATGTGTGCCTTTGTTGTATTGTTCTTTCTCCAGCAGCTTTAATCTTCTAAGCCCTTCATTCTGCATCGCTGTATCTTTCGAATATTCGTACAGGTATAAGAGTGACCCGGGATAGAAGCCGCTTGTCCACCAACTGGTATTACTGGTCTCCAGTTTTTTGGTGGCCAGAAAGGTCTTGGGCATAACACCGGGCGGTACATGCGCTGCCAGGAATTTATATTGATCAACTGCATTAATCATTGCATTGTCAATTATTTTAAATAGACCGGTGCGGGGTTGCGGTTGTGCTTTTTGTTGTGAAAAAGCAATACCTGAGATAAAAAGCCCCAGGATCAATAGGAGGTAGTAGTTGTTTTTCCTCATACAAAATTTTTATTGTGATAAAACTTAAATTCTTCCTGTAAAAGAGAATGCCACACCGCGAAAGTGTGGCATTCTGCTAAAAAGATTCGATAACTGCAGACTATGCTGTTAATCCTCCGGTATCTTGTCCAGTGCCGGAACATTAAGTTCTGCTCCAGAATAACCAAGATTCTGATTGATTCGTCCATCCGAATTGCCATTGATAGCAGATTGAGGGATGGGCCATAATACATGGTACTGGCTGATCTTCATCATATCCTGGTGGAGGGTAACAAAATTCTTTTTATAAAACAGGTTCTTTTCCAGAATTCTGTCTATCATAAAATTAGACGTAGAGAAATTGGCCAGGGTATAGGTTTTGCCATTGTATGATTGTCCTGTTTTTGCAAACAAGTAAGCCATCCTCGTCAATTCTGTTTTACGTCCTTCCTCGTAATATAATTCCCTAGCCCTTTCATCCAGTACGGTGCCGATATTAACATTGCCTGCAAGGGTATACGGACTACATTTTGCGCGGGTTCTTACCGCATTTATATCGGCCATTGCCAAATCTTTTAGACCTTTCCATACATAGGCTTCCGCACGGATTAAATAAGTTTCCGCCAAACGCATTACATACCAGTCTGTATGCCCACCCCGCATAGGAGTGTTCTCGGTGTCTGGAATATATATTTTGTAGTGCGGCCATGGATACCAGGTACGTAAAGTGTCTGAGCACAAAAGTGTACCGCTTGAACTATACAGTTGTAACCTTTGACCATAAGATGGGTCCGTACCTTTCAATGCGGGGCTGCTGTATCGCAGGTTTTCCATATACATCCAGTTACCTGATGTTGAATCATGCCTCAGGTCTTTTGTGTCGTCCCAAATGTCAGTATAATGGTAGGGGGTTGACCGGCAGCGCCCAATGCCACGACCGTACAATTGCATATTATCGAACTCTATATTGGCCAGTGGAGAAATGCCCACATTACCCTTCGGCGTTCTGATTCCGGCTATGGAAATACCTGGAACAGCCTGGCGCATGGACTGAATACCACCAGCAAAATTATTGGGAACCCCAAAGCGTTCAGTAACCAGGAACAGCGTTTCCGTATTTGCTGCGGCAGCTTTATTATCGGGGCGGTGCAGATCCCAGGTTACATTTTTATCGGTTCTGTTGGCATCAATTCCAAATCTGTTGGTCATTAGTTTGTAAGCGCCATGATTGATAACTGAAGTGGCAGCGGCAATTGCGTCATCAAATAAACCTAATGCCAGGTTTATTTTGGCTAAGAGATGGTAAACAGCGCCCCTATTTACATCGCCTTTATCGGCAGTCCAGGGTACCCAAAGAACAGCGAATTCAAGGTCTGTTTTCATGCGCTTTAAAATCACTTCTCTTTTAACCGTAGCAAAATCGGTTTTTACACTGGTCAACTCCTTTAATGGACAAGGAACATCGCCAAACTGGTTGGTTAACCGATAGTAATCATAGGACCGGAAGAAGTAAGCCTTGCCAAGAATAATATTCCTGGTTGCCTCGGGGATAGCAGTTGCCGCAGGTAAGCGCGAAATAATGGTATTGGCCAAACGAATGCCAACCCATTCTTGGTCCCAATACCAACCAATTTTATTAAAATCTCCATTGTTCAATTGGGCATCGGGCTTAATTTGGAGGTCCATGTTTTGTGCGGGCCCGGTTTTATCATCGGTTCCCTCTACTGCCACTTCCGAAAAAATGGTTTCTGTAATAATGGGAGCACCATCGCCAAACCATTCATCGCGCAGATTTCTTGCACATCCGTTTAAAGCCGCATTAAATCCAACTGCATCTACCAGGGTATTTTCCGGCGAATTAATAGACAGGGGTTTGGGTGCCAGCCAGTCTTTATTGCAACTCTCCAATATCATCGTGCCTATGACGATGATGGTTGACAGAATTAGTATTTTATATAAACTTTTCATGTATGTTTTATTTAACAGGTTATCTTATAATGTAAGGTTTATACCAAAATTATAGGTCAAAGGAATGGGTGAGATGTTCGTATTGCCATTTGCACCATGAAATTCTGGATCGAAATATTTCCAGTTAGAAAATACGCCTGCATTTATTACGTTGAAATACACTTTGAAGGCATCTATTTTCCATCTTTTGGTAATTTCTCCCGGAATCGTATAGGCAAGGCTGATATTGCTTAACCGGATAAAAGAAGATTTTTTATAATTATGCCATGTGATACCACCGCCCCTTTGTCCGTATAGTTTGCCATATTCGTTAGAAGGATTGGAAGGTGTCCAGTAAGGTATCTCATAGAAATTGACACGATCATAGAAAGCGAGACCCTGGTTTCTTTCGCCATTGGTAGCTTCGTTAAACCTGGTTAACTGACCAATTTTGGCATAAAGGGTAAACGAGAAATCGAAATTTCTGAAAATCTTGAATTCGTTTCTCAGGTTCCAGGAGTATGCTGGTGCAGAGTTGCCAATAAATTGTTTGTCAGCAATACTGTATTTACCATCACCATTTCCATCAACCAACCTGAAATCACCGGGCGTAAAGCCAAATGTTTTTGCCAAAGCGGCATCGGCTGTTTGCCAAACCCCCTGTACCGGGTAATCGAAAATGGCACTAATGGGTTGTCCAATAAACCAGCCATTGTTTATGTCATCCTTTTCTGACATGCCAATTTGTTTGCCTGTGGCATCATAATCGGGTGTGGCGCCGTACAAGTGAATAATTTTATTTTTGTTGGTCCAAATCCCAAAACTGGTATTCCATGAAAAATTCTTTTTTTGGATGTTAATCGTATTAACGCTGAATTCAAATCCCCTGTTTTCCACCTCACCCAGGTTTACTAATACAGAATTAAATCCTGTTACGGTAGGTAGTGAACGGTTAACCAGCAAATCTTTGGTAGTTCTGTTATACACTTCGAATGAGCCACTTAGTTTGCCCTTTAAAATTGAATAATCCAGCCCGAAATTTATGGAACTGTTCCTTTCCCATTTCAAATTGGGGTTTGATAAGTTGGTGGCGGCAACATACGCTGTATTATAGGTGACTCCGCCTGACGTTACGAAATTGTATGTTCCGGAAGTGAGATTTGACAACGCAGCATACCGGCCAATTTGCCTGTTTCCATTTTCGCCGTATGATATCCTCACCTTTGCATAGTCAAGCCAACTGGAAGTTGAAGACATGAATTTTTCTTCACTGATGGCCCATGCAAATGCAAGGGAGGGGAAGGTAGCTCGTGGATTTTGTTGTCCGAATGCGGAATAACCATCCCTGCGCGCAGTGGCAGTTAAAAAATAACGCTGGTTATAATTATAGTTGAGCCTGCCCATTAAAGCATCCCCGGTTTCATATTGGTCATCACTTGAAACAATTGGGGGTAGCGTACCTGCTTGAATGGCATTGAAGCCCAGGTTGTCATTCGGCAGAAAGTTTTCCGCCTGGATTCTGGTGTCCCATGACTGGAACTTTTCTGCGTTGACTAAGAAAGTTGCTTCAATAGCATGTTTTCCGAATTGTTTGTTCCAGCGCAGGATATTATCCACTTGCCATGAATAAACC
>JBKJPR010000257.1:0-2626 GCA_046594275.1 Sediminibacterium sp. | reverse complement strand
TTGATCGCATTACTTAACAGGTTAAAGAACAACTGCGACATTTGCGAAGGAATTGCTTCAATAACGGGCAATGGATCAACGGATATTTTGGCACCGGTTTCTTCAATATCCAATTCAAAATCTACCAGTACCCTGGCCACAATCAAAGAAAGATTCACCTTTTCCGCAGGATGCTGATTACGGCTGATTCTGGAGAATTCCAGGAGGTTGTCAATCAGGTTACGCATATTATCAGAGGAAGCCAGTATGCGTTTGATATACATATTGCCATCATCATCCAGGGTTTCGGAATATTTGTTCTGCAATCTTTGTACAAAGGTTGATATCTTACGTAGTGGCTCCTGCAGATCGTGCGAAGCCACATAGGCAAACTCTTCCAGCTCTTTATTGGATCTGTTGAGTTCTTCAATCTTATGTTCAAGTATCTTCTCATACTCTTTTAACTGGGTAACATCGCGTGTTGTTCCAATGATCTTTGCAATGTTGGATTCACTATCACGTAAGATTTTTGCATAGATAGAAAGTATTTTAATAACGGCTTTCTTATCTTTTACTTCCAGTTCTATCTGATAATGATCCTTGCCGTCTAAAAAAGCGTCGATGCTCTTCATATCCTTCTTATCCACCGGGTTATTGATATGGGTGTTATACAGGTCCCTGTTCACCACCAGCCCCTTTCTGTCAGCTTCATCATAACCAAAAATATTGTACATGCCTTCTGTCCATACAATTTGTTCACCCGCTGCGTCACTTTCCCAGGTGCCATAGTTCAGAAAAGTTTCATTTTCCTGCATCATCGCTTTATAATCAGATAAGCTTTTCATACTCTGGTCCTGCAGGGTGATATCGCGGGTAAGCCCGATCACACGTAACATGTTGCCATCCGTATCATATTCAATACGGCCATGTTCACTTACCGTAAGTATATTCCCTTTATCGGTTTTCAAGCGGAACTTATTACGGTAGGTGTCCTTTACCTGCCCGGATTTAAACCTTTTCTCAAAGTCAAAGTAATTATCATCTTTGATCACATGCTCACCCTCAAACGTATTACTGGGTTTTACATGATCCATATCATCGTATTCCAGTAACTGGTACATGCCTTTTGTCCAAAATACTTTATCGGTGACCACATCCCACATCCAGAAACCGAACTTTAAAATGATCTCCGCTTCACTAATCAGTTCATCAGCCGTTTTATTTTTCAATACAGGGATCGCTGATTTTACAGAATTTTCGAGCTGGATAAAGTAATAAGCCTTATGGAGTTTGCGCACTTTTACACGGTAATACGAATGCTTTTTGTCTTTACCCACCAAACGGTAATTGGCATCATGCACATCATATTCCTTTCCTTCAAGTACTGCTTTTATAGCATCCTTGAAAGGCTCCTGGTCCTCGTCGTTTAATAAGGGGTAGATACTGTATTTCCATTCTGCCAGGTCATCAATAGTATAATTGAACTCATCCGCAAAACGGCTGTTCATGTAAACGATCACGTCTTTATCAGAATTGTAAAACAGGATGGGTTCCGCAGAAAAAAAAGAGAAGTCTTTACCAAAAAAACTATGATCCCCTTCTTTATCAAGGGTATCTTTAATAAGTCCAAAATCAGATAAAAATGATTCTAACATACCCGCTTTTTATTGATCGTTAAACTCATTGTATTGCTTCATTTTATTGTAAAGAGTCTTACGGTCAACATTTAATAATTTAGCTGCTTTACTTTTATTATAATTTGCTTTTTTCAGGGCCTGGACTATCATTTCATATTCAGCATCGATACTGGCCGTCTTATATGCATGCTCATTAATCTCAACAGGTCTGGGCTTAGCAGTATATAGCATACCTGATTCCTCAGGCGGAGCAGTTGGAAAATCCCTGGCAACCCCACCCCTGTCATCTGGCCCATGCTCTTCGCGGGTTTCCGGTGTGGAAACGGGGGCGTCAAAAATAAGTTTGCTGTGATTTACCAGTTCAAAGGGCAGTGCGGTAACATCAATAAACGGCTCATCGGCCAGCAGAGCTGACCGTTTAATTACATTCTTCAATTCCCGGAGATTACCCGGCCAGAGATAGGTTTTAAAAATATGCTCCACTTCCGGTTTGAACCCCTGTACATGTTTATCCAGTTCCTGATTGGTATGATCCAGAAAAAAATGGGCAAAAGTCATTATATCGTTCCTTCTTTCACGTAAGGGCGGCACATTAATGCTGAATTCATTGAACCTGTGATAGAGGTCTTCCCTGAATTTTCCTTTTTTGGTAGCTTCCCATAATTTTTCATTACTGGCCACTATGATCCGTATATCCAGTTCAATATCTTTATTACCACCAATCCGCCGCATTTTTCTTTCCTGAACCACCCTTAATAAAGATACCTGTACATCATAAGGCAGATTTGCAATTTCATCAAGAAAAACGGTTCCGCCATTGGCTATTTCGAGGCTGCCTACTTTCTGATTCATTGCGCCTGTAAAAGATCCTTTTTCATGACCGAATAATTCACTGCCGGCCAGTTCTTTTGAAAGGGCACCACAATCAATGGCGATAAACGGTGCATTTTTACGCTTACTGTGCGAATGTATCTCCTGGGCTATCACTTCCTTACCACTTCCACTCTCCC
>JBKJPR010000170.1:0-3997 GCA_046594275.1 Sediminibacterium sp. | reverse complement strand
ATTGATGGCGCTCCTGAAGAAAAAGAACGTGGTATTACCATCAATACTGCGCACGTTGAGTACCAGACTGCAAACCGTCACTATGCGCACGTTGACTGTCCAGGTCACGCCGACTATGTGAAGAACATGATTACCGGTGCTGCCCAGATGGATGGTGCCATTTTAGTTGTGGCTGCTACCGATGGTCCTATGCCTCAAACAAGAGAGCATATCCTTCTTGCACGCCAGGTAGGTGTACCTAGCATGGTAGTTTTCATGAACAAGGTTGATCTTGTTGATGATCCTGAATTATTAGAACTGGTTGAAATGGAAATCCGTGAATTATTAACCAAGAATGGATTTGATGGTGATAAAACGCCAATTATTCAAGGTTCTGCAACAGGCGCTTTGGCCGAAGATCCAAAATGGGTTGGTAAAATTGATGAATTGATGGATGCTGTTGATTCCTATATTCCATTGCCTCCCCGCCCGGTTGACTTGCCGTTCCTGATGAGCGTAGAAGATGTATTCTCTATTACAGGCCGTGGTACTGTTGCTACCGGTCGTATTGAGCGTGGACGTATCAAAGTGGGTGAAGCTATTGAGATTGTTGGTTTGATGGATGCTCCTTTAAGTTCAACTGTTACAGGTGTTGAAATGTTTAAGAAATTACTGGACGAAGGTGAAGCAGGCGATAATGCAGGTTTACTGTTACGTGGTATTGAAAAAAACCAGATCCGTCGTGGTATGGTTTTATGTAAGCCGGGTTCTATTACTCCGCATACTGACTTCAAAGGTGAAGTATACGTATTGAGCAAGGAAGAAGGCGGACGTCACACTCCATTCTTCAACAAATACCGTCCCCAGTTCTATTTCCGTACCACAGACGTTACCGGTGAGTGTTCTCTGCCTGCAGGAACTGAAATGGTAATGCCTGGTGATAATATCAATCTGTCTGTAAAGCTGATCCAGCCTATCGCAATGGAGAAGGGTCTGAAATTCGCCATCCGCGAAGGTGGTCGTACAGTAGGCGCCGGTCAGGTTACTGAAATCTTAAAATAAACCCCCGGCCCCTAACGGAGCGCATGCGGAAGTTTATATAACTTTACACAAAGTACTTAGGTAAATCGCCTAAGTACTTTGTTCTATAAAGAAGTTCTTTGAGCCCCCTTTAGGGGATTTACGGGTTTTACGGGCATCGTACAACGGTTAGTATTAAGGTCTCCAAAACCTTCGATCTGGGTTCGAATCCTAGTGCCCGTGCTGAGAATTTTGAAATCTGAAAATGGAAATTTCCCAATTTCAAAATTTCCCAATTCCAAAATTTCAATATATATACAATGAACAAGATCGCGAATTATTTCAAAGACAGTTACCATGAGTTGTTAGAGAAAGTGACCTGGCCTTCATGGATACAGTTGCAGCAAAGCACTGTGATTGTCCTGGTAGCCACCGTTATCATAACAGCTATGGTATGGGTGATGGATTTTTCCAGCAACCAGTTGCTGAAGCTGATTTATTCATTATTTAAGTAAAACAGCACATGGAACCAGTAGTAGTAGAAACAGCAGGCGAAGAAGTAGCAGTACCGCAGCCGGAAACCAAGTGGTATGTACTCCGCGTGGTAAGTGGTAAAGAGCGCAAAATAAAAGAATACCTGGATAAGGATATTATCCGCAGCGGATGGCAGGAAGTGATCAAACAGATATTCCTTCCCATGGAAAAAGTATACAAAGTGCAGAACGGCAAGAAAGTAATGCGCGAAAAGAACTATTTCCCCGGATATGTTATGATGGAAGTGCTGGAAGGGAAACTGAATGATGATATGGTGCAGCACATCAGTAATATCAGCAACGTAATGCACTTCCTTACCGATGGTAAAGGCTCCAAGGGCAATATTATTTCACTCCGTAAAAGCGAAGTGAACAAAATGCTGGGTAAAGTGGATGAGATGAATGACCAGGGCGTGACCATGAGCGAACCCTTCATTGTTGGTGAAACCATCAAAATCATTGAAGGGCCATTCAACGACTTTAACGGAGTGATCGAAGATGTGAACGACGAGAAAAAGAAACTGAAAGTAACCGTAAAAATATTCGGTCGCTCTACGCCTGTGGAACTGAGTTATATGCAGGTGGAGAAGATCAATTAGGTTACTGAAATATATAGAGCCGCCTTGGTATAGGGCGGTTTTTTTTTGCCACGGATTCACAGATTAGACGTTCTAAATCTGTGAAAATCTGGGAATCCCCGCCTGATCGGACGGGCAGGTGTGGCAATATTGGTTTTTCTTTCACTCCCGGAGTTATGTCTAAGCCCGCTAACCTGTATTTTTGAAAAAAAATTATGAAAAGAGTTATACTGTTTTTTGCATTGATTGTAGCCGGTATGGCAGTTAATGCCCAGCCTCCCAAAGTTCCTGCTGATGCCGGTGCTATATTCGGCCAGAAAATAACCGCCGATAATGCGATCACGGTTGAGGAATTATTTACCTTGATGAAAGCAAAAGATGCAAACAAAGAAACATCCGTAAAATTAAAAGGCGTGGTAACTGAGGTCTGCAAAATGGAAGGCTGCTGGATCAAGATCCAGTCGCCCGATGGCAGCATGATGGTGAAAATGAAGGACCATGCATTCCTCGTACCCGTTATATTGAATGGTAAGACAATCGTGATCGATGGCGTTGCAGATGAAAAACTGACCACCATAGCACAACTCCGTCATTTTGCGGAAGATGCCGGTAAAAGCAAAGCAGAAATAGCGAAGATAACAGAGCCGAAAAGAGAGATATTGGTGCAGGCTAAAGGGATTCTGGTTTTATAAAATATTGATAGTCAGTAAGTCCGGAAGTCGGGAAAGTCTGAAAGACAGTGAGAGATCGCTTTTCTTTCGGACTTTCCCGACTTTTCTGTCTCTCAGACTTGTTTTCAAACATAAATACCCTTACCTTTGCCGCCCCAAAAGTTCTTTACAAAAAGAATGATTGAATTTGGGAGTTCCGATAGCTATCGGGACGCTATAACCAATTAAATCAAAAAAAATGGCAAAAGAAATCTCTGGCTTCGTGAAGCTGCAGGTGAAAGGTGGACAAGCCAATCCTGCGCCTCCGGTAGGCCCCGCACTCGGTTCTAAGGGTGTGAACATTATGGAGTTCTGCAAGCAATTCAATGCAAGAACCCAGGACAAAATGGGAAAAGTAGTTCCTGTTTTGATCACGGTGTATTCTGATAAGTCTTTCGACTTCATCCTCAAAACCGCTCCTGCTGCTGTCCAGTTAATGGAAGCCGCAAAAATCCAGAAAGGATCCAAGGAAAGCAACCGCGACAAAGTAGGTAAAGTAAGCTGGGATCAGGTTGAGGCAATCGCCAAAGACAAGATGTCTGACTTAAATGCCTTTACGCTGAACAGCGCTATGAGCATGGTTGCCGGTACGGCCCGCAGTATGGGTTTAACGGTAGATGGAAAAGCTCCCTGGGAAAATTAATTATTCACCTGAAAACATTAGAAAATGTCACTTACAAAAAAAATGAAAGTAGCAGTAACTAAGGTGGATAAAAACAAAGTTTATTCCCTGAAAGATGCTTCAACACTCGTAAAAGAAATCAATTGTACCCGGTTCGATAGTTCTGTGGACCTGCATATCCGTTTGGGTGTGGATCCTAAGAAAGCCGACCAGCAGGTACGTGGCACCGTATCATTGCCACATGGTACCGGTAAAACAAAGAAAGTGCTGGTACTTTGCACGCCTGATAAAGAAGCCGCTGCTAAAGAAGCAGGCGCTGATTATGTTGGCCTGGATGAATTTATTACCAAGATCGAAGGTGGTTGGGTAGATGTGGATGTGATTATCGCTACACCTGCTGTTATGCCTAAGATCGGTAAACTGGGTAAAGTATTAGGACCCCGTAACCTGATGCCCAATCCTAAAACAGGAACGGTTACCAATGATGTAGCTGCCGCTGTTAATGAAGTAAAAGGCGGAAAGATCGCTTTCAAGGTAGACAAGGCAGGTATTGTG
>JBKJPR010000131.1:0-3550 GCA_046594275.1 Sediminibacterium sp. | reverse complement strand
AATTACCTGCTGGAGAAAAAAAATAAGGTTCGATTTTAATTTCTGTGCATCTATGCCGCGATAAGCGCTGAGGGCTTCTGCAAATTTTTCCAGGGTAAAACTCTCTTCGCTTCCCGGTAATCCTGCTATGATATTTCTTTGCAGTTGCAGTTTCTCCGTGTCTGTCATTTGTGAGAATTTTTTTTTCGCTTTCTCCAGTTCCACTTCTGTGTAATCCGCGATCGCCTTTTCACGTTGCAGCATCAGCACATCAAAACAAATAAATGCTATCTTATCGAAACGCAATGCTTTGGAACCATCTTCCACGGTATAGGCCAGATCGGTTCTTGTCCAGTCCAGTACCGGCATAAAATTATAGGTAATAATATTTACTCCACAGGCTGACAGGTTCTGTATCGACCGCTTATAGTTTTCAATACATTCCAGGAAATCACCGGTTTGTGTTTTGATCTTTTCGTGTACTGGTACACTTTCCACAACATTCCAGGCCAACCCGGCCGACTCAATCTCATTTTTTCTTTTCCGGATCTCGTCCACGGTCCATACTTCACCATTGGGAACATGGTGCAGGGCTGTGACCACACCGCTGCAACCTGCCTGCCGAATATCAGCTAAACTTACGGGATCATTGGGGCCATACCAGCGCATGGTTTGCTGCAGGGAAAAAATTTCTTTCATATGCTTTGATTACTCGGGTAAATATAGGCGCTCTCTTCGAAAATATCCGCTACCATGCGAATTTGCTTTTTTTGCAGACGTGGGATAAGGAGAAGCAGAAATCGATCCGGGCATCCTGCTTTCATGCCTGGAAATGAGGATAAAATCAAAGCAATTTCGTATAATTACATTCTGGCAACCCGGATATAACCAAAAAATCCTTTAAAAAAATACATCATGAAACGCATCCTTACCGTATTACTTATTTCTTTTCCTTTTTTGCTCGCTGCACAGCAGCATTCATTGAAAAAGATCTGGCAAACCGATACTATCATAGCGATACCTGAATCGGTATTACCTGATGTGAAAAATGGTATCCTTTATATTTCCCTGATTGATGGGGCCCCCTGGGAAGCTGATGGCAAAGGTGGTATTGGCAAATTAAGCGCCAACGGTAAAAAATACAATGGTAACTGGATCACGGGTTTACATGCGCCCAAAGGGCTTGGTAAGTTTGGCAACCGCCTTTACGTGGCCGATATGTCGGATGTGGTAGTGATCAATATTGCCAAAGGGAAGATTGAAAAGAAGATACCTGTTGAAGGCGCCACAGGGCTGAATGACATTACAGTTGATAATAAGGGAATCGTTTATGTATCCGATTCCAAAATGGGTAAGATACACAGGATTGAGAAGGATAAAGCAACTCTTTACTTAGATAATAAAGCCGGGGTGAACGGCTTAAAATCAATTGGTACTGATCTCTATATTTTCAATGGTAAATCCTTTGAAAAAGCTGATGCCAACAAGAATATTACACCCATCATGCAACTGGATTCAGGTGGCGATGGCATAGAACCAGTAGGCAACGGCGATTTTATTGTTACCATCTGGGGAGGCTATATTTATTATGTATATGCTGACGGTACAAAAGAATTGTTACTTGATACGCATCTTGATAAAATAAATACAGCCGATATCGGTTATGATCCTGTGAAACGCATGCTATATGTACCTACTTTCTTTGCTAAAAGGATAGTGGCATACAAGGTTAAATAATTGGAATATATTTCTGGCTATAAAACCTTTTCTGGCCACCTGTACATAAAAATTGAATTTAAAAATTATTCTGAGCATGGCTTCTTTACAAATTAAGTACCTCATATATGCCACAGTTGCTGTATTCAGTTTTACAACTGCCCATGCACAAAAGAAAACTCTACCAGTAAAAGACAAGAAAATTCAAGAGAAGTTCGAACTGCCCGAGCCTTTCGCAACACCGTCTACAAGAAGAAACAGTAAAGTGATCGGCTGGCCGGAAGGTAAAACACCTATAGCGCCAGCGGGGTTTACAGTAACCAAATTTGCTGATAAACTCAATAATCCGCGTTGGTTGTATGTAACACCGAATGGGGATCTTCTGGTTTCGGAATCGCAGACCAATAAACAGAAAAGCGCTAATGATATCATCCTTTTCCGAGATACCGATAAAGATGGCAAACCGGATATTCGTGAAACATTTATGAAAGACCTGAACCAGCCTTTAGGCATGCTGGTATATAAAGATTGGTTCTATGTAAGCAATACCGATGGCTTGTACCGTTACCCTTACCAACACGGGCAATTGCAGATAACTGAAAAAGGAGAAAAAATATTGGACCTTCCCGCAGGAGGATACAATAATCATTGGACCAGAAATATTATCCTCAATCCGCAAGGAACAAAAATATATGTAAGTGTTGGCTCAGGATCCAATGTTGCGGAACGTGGCCTGGATAATGAAATAAGAAGAGCCAATATCCTCGAAATAAATCCTGACGGAACAGGTGAAAGGATTTATGCCTCCGGGCTGAGAAACCCTGTAGGGCTGGCCTGGCAACCGGGTACGCAGATACTCTGGACAGCCGTAAATGAAAGGGATCATTTAGGAGATGAACTGGTTCCTGATTATGTAACCAGTATAAAAGAGGGTGGTTTTTACGGATGGCCCTTCGCCTATTTCGGCGCGAACGAGGATCCGAGAATGAAAGGGCAGCGTCCCGACCTGGTGGCTAAGACTTTAGTACCCGATGTATCGGTAGGCCCGCATACAGCTTCTCTTGGCCTTGCCTTCTATACAAAAAATGCATTTCCAAAAAAATACCTTAACGGGTTATTTGTAGGCCAGCATGGCTCCTGGAACCGTTCCGAATTCTCCGGGTATAAGGTAATTTTTATTCCTTTTAAAAATGGCAAACCCGGTACACCCGAAGATTTCCTGACAGGCTTTATGGCAGATGAAAGCAAGAATGAAGTTTACGGACGGCCCGTGTGCGTATTTGTTCTGGCGGATGGCAGCATGCTGGTGGCAGATGACAGCTCGGGTACGATTTGGAAGGTGAGTGCCGATAAAAAGTAATCATCACGCGCACTGTGCAGGATGCAATAATAGGGTTATAATTATGGGTATCCACCTCAATTAGGAATTAGGAATTAGGAATTTGGAATTTGGAAACCTGGCCGTCCACCTATAATTCAATTCAATTATTTTGTAACTTTTACTAATCTATTTTCCCAAAAAAAATCCTTAATTGTTTTCTTCCACTGTTGGTGCCACTTTTACCATTATGGTGTTTATTATCAAAGCGCCCTGTCAAGATGCACATACCCACCATCTACATGAATCAGTTGTCCTGTAGTATGTGATGATTTTTCCGATAATAAAAATGCTACCATATTCGCGATCTCTTCCTGGGTAGTGAATCTTTTTTCAAACGGGATCTTTGCAGTAATATTACGCAATTTTTCTTCAGGGTTATCAAAGGTTTGTATCCAGGTTTCATACAATGGCGTATAACATTCCGCAACGATCACCGCATTCACACGGATCTGATATTTCAACAGCTCAACTGCC
>JBKJPR010000109.1:0-4035 GCA_046594275.1 Sediminibacterium sp. | reverse complement strand
CCAGGCAAGCATAACTGTAGCCAGCAATGAATACAAGATGCGGTAATATGTATAGTACCGCTTCATCAACCGCATGGCAACCCGCTTCACAGCGCCTGCCGCCAACAGGCTATGCACCACCCCGAAGAGCAACCATGCAAATACAAGTAAAAAATATTGAGACAACAGGTACTATTTAGAAATGGGAAGAAAGGATTGAAATTATTTAAAAAAACCTCCGCCAACCAACGATTTACTTAGTGAAATTTTGTGCCTTTGAGTTTTTGTGGTTCAGATTTTTGAACCACGAAGCCGCCAAAACACAAAGAGACACAAAGAGACACAAAGAAAACTATAATAGTCAATATTATTTTCAACCCCTGATTCGCACTATGAATGATGTCAATACTGTCCCGTACTCAGCATTACCAAGGTACAGGCTTCCAGCGGTTCAATACCATTGGATTTGGCAAGTCCTTCCAGTTCCTCATTTTCTGCACCCGGATTAAAAATAATTCGTTTGGGGTGTAGTGACAGGATATAATCGTAATACTCTTTTTGCCGTTGCGGGTTCATATACAGGGTAACCGTATCCACCTCTTTTTCATCCGGCCGTTCAGTGATCACATCGGTATCACCCACTTTTCCCTGCTTTTTTCCAATGGCAATCACGGGATGCCCGTAACGGCTCAGTTTCTGAACAGCTAAATAACTGTAACGGGCCGGATTATCACTTGCGCCTATAACAACAGTCTTTTTCATATACCTAAATTTAATTAAATAATCCTGTACATATGTTAATGAATAATACGAATCAAGGGTTGAACAACAGTTGCGGCTAGAATTATCTTAACGGGGATGCGGTTTCAATAAGAGAAGGGCAAGAGAAAAGAAAAAAGAAAGAACTCTTTAACCTCTTTTTCTTCTGTCCTTCTCTTATTGAAACCGAATTTGAGTATCCCGATATTTCTTGCGACTGATATTGTCACAGATCAGCATACAGTTTTAATCAGTGTATAACTGTGGCTGAAAATAGTCAAAAATTCAACACTTGATTGGCATGAATAGCAGATTACCCATCCTATTAATCAATGACAAATCATATAATCAGTGATTCAATAACCATACCACCACAGAAGATTACTTAACTTCCGGCCATGAAACTCTATGTACTGGCCGCGTTCCTGTTTTTAGGTCTTTATAATGCCAACGCGCAATGGAAGCCTTTCCGTTTTGCCTTTATTTCTGATACCCATATCGGATCACCCAATGGCGGGGCGGAAGAGGATCTGCGTAGGACCGTAGCCGATATCAATCAAATGACCGGTATTGATTTTGTAGTGATCACGGGCGATATCACGGAACTGGGCACCAATGATGAGATAACCCTCGCCAAACAGATTCTGGATAAACTAAAAGTACTCTATTACATCATTCCCGGCAACCACGACAGCGGCTGGAGTGAAAGCGGTGGGGCAAGCTTTGGAAAGATATTTGGGAACGACAAGTTCATTTTCGAACATAACGGCATAACATTTATCGGTTGCGCCTCGGGTCCCTATGTACGGATGAGCGATGGCCATATACCCAGGGATGCAGTAGAGTGGATGGATAAAGAACTGAAGAAGATCGATCCAAAAAAACCTGTTATCTTCTTAAACCATTACCCAATCAACGATGCGCTGGATAACTGGTATGAAGCCATTGACCGCCTGAAACAACACAATACACTGGCCATTCTCTGTGGACATGGCCATTCTAACCGTGCATTGAATTTTGAAGGCATCCCCGGCGTGATGGGCCGCTCTAACCTGCGGGCCAAATCAGCCATGGGCGGGTATAACCTGGTAGATGTGCGAACAGATTCGATGATCTTTTCAGAAAGGACACCAGGAATCATCACCAAAGCTCCTTGGACAAAAGTAAAACTATACAATCACCAGTATGATCTTACCAACACCTACACACGCCCGTCATATAAAGTGAACGATAGTTTCCCCGGTATACAGGCAAAATGGACCTTTAGCTCCGATGCCAACGTGATCTCCACCCCGGCTGTGGCTGATCAATTGGTGATCTTCGGTAATAGCCTGGGAAGGATCGATGCCCTGTCGCTTAATAATGGTAAGAAAAAATGGTCATACCAAACAGGCAACGCCATTTACTCATCACCCGCAGTGAGCGGCAATAAGTTGGTGATGGGTTCTGGTGATGGCCATGTGTATTGTTTATCCGTTAATAAGGGAAAACTTATCTGGAAGTATAAAACTAATGCGGCTGTTTTAGGCTGCCCATTAATAAATCAGAACATAGTTTATATCGGCGGAAGCGATCATCATTTCAGGGCGCTTGACCTCGAAACAGGCAAAGAGTTATGGAATTTTGACGGATTAGATGGCCCGGTGGTAAGCACACCGGTGCTGTACCAGGGCAAGCTCATCTTTGGCGCCTGGGACAGATACCTGTATGCATTGGATGCGACCAATGGCAAACTTATTTGGAAATGGAACAATGGTTCACCCATCCGCAATTATTCACCTGCGGCCTGTATACCTGTGATTAATGACGGAGTGGTATACGTAGTGGCACCTGACCGCTATCTTACAGCCATAGATGTAAACACGGGAACTACATTATGGCGCAACAATGAATCAACCGTAAGGGAATCGATCGGGATCTCTGCAGATGGCCGTTATGTGTATGGCAAAACCATGAATGATACGATTGTTGCCTTCCCTACTTCAAGGGAAAAACAAGCAGCGGCCTGGAAATTGGACTGTGGTTTTGGCTATGAACATATACCTTCTATGCTGATTGAGAAAGAGGGCATCGTTTTCTTCGGCACTAAAAACGGGAAAGTTTATGCGATAGACCCGGTTACTCAAAAACGGTTATGGACCTTCAAGATCGATAACTCGATGGTAAATACAGTACAGGTGGTCAGTGCCAAACAGGTTATTGCCGCTACCATGGATGGAAAAGTATCCCTGCTGAAAATAAAATAATCAATTATGATGCGCCTATTCATCTCTGCTTTATTGTTTATGAGTATACAGCTAACCGCCAGTTCGCAAGAACGGATCTTTATCTATCCTTCCCAGGAAGGCATTGTGATCAAAGGGTTTGACAGCCTGGCCCCGTATATGGACTATTACCTCTCCAGCAATCCGTCTCCAAAGAAAACAGCGGTGCTGATCTGTCCCGGTGGCGGCTATTCGCACCTGGCTTTTGAAAAGGAAGGAATCTTACCCGCCCGTTTCTTTAATGAACAGGGGATAGATGCATTTGTATTAAGCTACCGCCTTAATAACCGTAAGCAGGAAGGACACCCATACCCCGCCCAATATAACGATGTGACCACTGCCATCCGCATTATCCGCTCCAGGGCAGCGGAATGGCATATTGACCCGGAAAAGACAGGTGTGATGGGCTTTTCAGCCGGTGGGCATTTGGCGTCCACCGCAACAACGATCCATCAAAATGCGGATTCCGCTTCGGCAGATCCACTGTTACGGGTAGGAACCAGGCCTTCTTTTGCGATACTTATTTATCCTGTTATCACTATGGATACGCTTTTCTCACACCGTGGCAGCCGACTGATGCTGTTGGGTAAAAACCCTGATGAATCACTGGCAACCGCTTTGTCCACCGAAAAAAGGGTAACCGGCTCCACCCCTCCTGTTTTCCTGGTACATGCTGATGATGATAAAGCAGTCTCCCCTATGAACAGTATATTGTTTTATGAAGCATTGAAAAAAAATAAGGTACCTGCTTCTTTGTTCATTTTCGATCATGGCGGTCATGGCTTCGGAATGGCGCCTGCGGACTCGCTCCTGAAGCAATGGCCAACCCTTTGTGTGCAATGGATGCAGAGACAGGGATTCAGGTAGTGCAAAGCTTGTGATAAGTAATAAAAATTTTCCTTCCCATAAATGTTGATATTTATAAAAATATTTTTTTAACTTTCATCTCTCATCATTAACAAAACACAAACTAATATCATCATGGCAAAATCAAAAAAGAAGGCCGCCAAAAAAGCCGCACCAAAAAAATCTG
>JBKJPR010000469.1:0-4816 GCA_046594275.1 Sediminibacterium sp. | reverse complement strand
TCAGCCGTGGGCAACCAGGCATTGAATTACAATGCAGCCCAAACTGCGTTCACCCAAAACTTTCACCAGACTAGTTTTTCTTACATGCCGTGGTTAACAGGAATTAGTAACGATACCAGGATGCTGAATGTAAATTATCTCGCCGGCCTGGATAATTCAGCCCTGGGGTTCAGTTTGAATTACCTGGACCTTGGCAGTATTGAAATGCGTGATGATAACGGCGCCACAATTGCCAGTTTTAGAGCAAGGGATTTTAATATAGGTGTTTCGTATGCACAGCAGATTGCTTCGCAGCACGCGGTGTCTGTCACCCTGAAATTCATCGGGCAAAACCAGTTTTCAACTTTTCCTGTGAATGTCTATAGTTTCTGCGGTACTATCGGGTATTACGGTTTTATGAATCTTGGATCGGAGGCAAGGAAGCTGCATTGGGGCGCGACACTCTCTAATCTCGGACCGAAAATTAATCTGCCAACAACAGCAGGCGTTGGAATTGCTTATTCCACTATGTCGGAAACCAATAGCCAGTTTACAGTTTCACTGGACGCAACCCGTTTGTTGGAAGAAGACTGGAAATCGGTACGGGTGGCGGCAGGAACGGAATATGCCTTCGATAGCCGGTTTTTTATCCGCGGTGGCCTGAGCCTGGAAAACAAAAACAGGGGCGATCGGAAATTCTTTTCACTCGGTGCAGGGTATAAAGGTTTTGTGAATGACCAATCATGGGGGCTTGATGTACACTACCTGGTTCCATTCGGTACAATTTCACCGGTGTCCCCTTTTCAAAACTGTTGGGGACTGACACTGGCGCTCAATATGGGAAATTTTCAATAATGCTTGCCTTCTTCAAATACCTGAATTCCATCCATCCTATCCTGCCCGAGGCGCAGGCGGCGCTCATGGCAGCGGTGCGCCTGAAAGAACTGCGTAAGGGGCAGGTGTGGTTACAGGAGGGCGCGGTATGCGATAAACTGACCTTTATCGAAAAGGGTCTGGCCAAAGTGTATTTTGAAAGCGGCTCAAAAGAGGTAGCCCTCTGGTATAACCGCGAAGGCGAGGTGATGTTTGCGGTGCAGAGTTATTTTAGCCAAACACCTTCTGCGTTTACTATCCGCGCGGTCGAGCCGTGCACCGTGTATTATGTGCAGCAAAGTGATATGCACCAACTGCTGCAAAAGCATGTCGAGCTGAACATCAATGCCCGCATAATCATGCAGCATTATTACGGGCTATCGGAAGCGCATGTAGGGCTCTTGTTGCGATCTCCACGTGAACGCTTCGACCGTATCGCGAGTCTCTATCCCTGGATGGCCGATGGCTCCCGGCTCACGGACAAGATGCTGGCGGCCTATATAGGCCTCACTCCGATGTGTATTTCCTACTACCGCAACGGGAGGGATCCGAAAAGAGCATAAATTTTTTGGTGTAACACGGGAGTAAACATATAAAACGGCTTGTAGGCCGATTACCTGGCATGTTTGAAAAATCATTGCTTAGTAAAAAAAATTGAATAGAACTTGATATGTTACACAAAGAATCAGTAACACCTGAACTGCTTGAACTTACTAAAAAGCTAATGGCAGATCAGTACCTAAAAGATTTTATTTTGGTGGGCGGTACAGCGTTGGCATTGCAGATCGGCCATCGCAAATCCATTGATATTGATCTGTTCACACAGGAAACTTTTGACAAGGCACAAATGGCGGATCATTTGAAAAACAATTATCCCAGTGTAGAAACCGACGTTAACAATCCTGTTGATCATTACATTGGCGGAATCAAGGTAAGTGCCATGACCCATGCCTATCCTTCCGAACAACCTATTATTCAAACAGAGGGGATACGGATGGCGTCTGAAAAAGAGATCGCAGCCATGAAAATAAATGCGGTCATAGGAAATGGTCGACGATTAAAAGATTTCGCAGACCTGTATTTTATCCTTGAGCGACATTCACTTAAGGATCTTTTGGAGGCGTACCATGATAAATACCCTGGTATGCACGAAGATATTGTAAGGGAATCTCTTCAATATTTTGATGAAATCGTTCCTATTGAAATTAACTATACCAACAGAAGTATTGGTTTGGAACGGATTAAGGGGCGACTGCGGGATGCCTGTAAAAATCCAATTAAAAAATACACCAAAATCGGCCTGCTTCCCAAGAAAAGACTACAACAAAACAAGGGTCGCAACAGAAGATTATAATGTTTACTTTTGAGTCTGTGATGCCACGAAACTCCATACATATAACCGCTCCTGCACTTCCCAAACGCTTATTCTGGGATATCAATTTCGAGGAACTTGATTGGGATAAAGCATTTCTTTTTGTAATTGAAAGGGTAATTGAAAAAGGGTCAGCAGAAGATATGGAGGAAATAACAAGGTATTATGGTCGGGACAAAATTATTGACCTCTTAAAAAATACCATTACTTATTTGGCGACTTATGCCGAAATAAAAGTCTGCAACTATTATCATTTGCAAAGAGAAGATTTATTGTGCTACCACCTCAAAAAAAACAAACCCAATAACTGGATATAAACAGTAAGCTGTTTTTTTGATCCATCTTCCAGCCGATCTTATATCACTTTTCCGGCCCCGAATTCTAATTGAATAGAAAATGTCCAGAAGGGAGTTGTGCCGGAGCACCCCAACAGACTGGCCAAACTCTACCCTAACAGCAACATCCGCCGCTAACCAATAAACGGGTTTAATTAAAATCTTCTTTTCTATAAACGGGTTGTATCAATCTCCCTTTCATCACCAGGTATTTTTGCTTTACAAAAGCAAAACAAATGTTCTCTTCTTTTTCCTGGTCATCCTATTTACTATATACGGTTTCAGTAACGACTGTGTACTACGCGCTGGTCGCGTTGCGATACCACAGAGACCTGTTGCAATGGTGGCATAAACTTAGGAATTAAAGTGGAGTTAACACGAGGACCCAAACATGCCTTGCCGCTCAAGTGCAGAAGAACCAAGTGCGGGAGTCAAGCGGCGGGCATGTTTTAAAATATTGAATGTGAAAAGAAAATCCGTTGTATGCAAAAAATAATCGTTGTGTGTTTGATGTTATTAACTGTAATGGGCGTGTATGCTCAGGACGGGAACGCCGGGATTCAGGATGCCAACTTGAAAGTGCGAAGCTATTTTAATTCGGGCACGCAACTTATGTACGCGGTGGGGGCGATTGTCGGTTTGATCGGAGCAGTAAAGGTATTCCAAAAATGGAATGCAGGTGATCATGATACTGGAAAGGTGGCAGCAGCGTGGTTTGGGTCGTGCGTGTTTTTGGTGGTCGTGGTAACTGTTATAAGGGCATTCTTTGGAATCTAAAAAAAAGCTATGTGGGAGAGGTGGCCGGCAAGAAAACTGCCTGAAATGGATATAGGAGGTGTTTCCTTCTTCCTTGATTTGCGATTATATGAATTTCGCGACACCGAAGATTTTAGCAACGCCATCATAATTGATGAACTATATGAAACCGGGGAGGGATTCAAGGCCTGTTTTGATCCGAAAACCAGAAATCTGTTTACGGGCGATGAGGCTGCGTATAATCAACGCAAGGACCTGGTGATCGTAAACCTTCCTGCTCTGGAAAAAATGGACCCCATAGGTTGGAAGGCTTTGTGTGAAACATGGAAAGATGAAAACCCTGTGCAGGCCGCTGCGGTCGAAAATGTTCCTGTCGTAATAGAACTAAAAGAAAAGATCACTAATGAGCAGAAGTATAGGTTGGGAATGTCCCATAGTAAGCGACCTGCGCTGCTGCAAAAGAAACGGGATCGTACATCAAAAGGAAAGCGGTTATGAGTAGTGTATATCAAATCAACAGAGGTGTGAACCGGCCCATTGTATTCAAAGGATTGAAAGCGCAATGGATCTGGTGGCTGGGAATAGGTCTGTTATTGTTGCTCTTGCTATTCGCGCTTTTGTATATCATAGGTGTGTCCGTGTTTGTCTGCGTAGCGATGATTTTCTTTTTAGGAGGCCTGTTGTTCTGGTATGTCCATACAATGAGCCATCGTTATGGTGAATATGGGCTGATGAAAAAAATGGCCCGAAAAAATGTTCCCTGTTGGGTTAAATGCAATCAATTATTTCAATGAAGAATATTTCTGACATATTACCCTTGTATGGAGTTGAGCATGACATGATCCTGTCGAAGATGGGCGACATTACTATTGCTTATACATTGGAACTACCGGAAATTTTCACGCTTTCCAACCATGAATATGAAGCATTTCACCAGGCATGGATCAAAGCGATCAAAATATTGCCCGCCGGTTGTGTATTGCATAAACAGGATTGGTATGTTGAGGAAGAATATAAAGCTGATTTTCAAAAAGAGCATTCATTTTTGTCCCATAGCAGCGAACGGTTTTTTAATGAACGTCCTTACCTCAACCACAGTTGTTACCTGATGCTGACCATGAAACCGAGAGACCGCAAATCAGTCAATTCCCTATTTTCTTCCCTGTTACGAAAACATATTGTTCCGGTGGAAACCCTGGATATTGGTTTTTCGAAAACATTTGAAGGTGTTTGTTCCCAGTTTATAAAAATCCTGTCTGATTCCGGTTTTGTTTCCTGTAAGCGGCTAAACAATGATGCGCTGGTGCAATTGGTCAATCGTTATCTTTTATTAAGTGAAGATGGACTGCTCCGCGACATCAGTTTTGAAAACGGGATACAGATCGGTGAGAAACATTGTGAGTTGTTCACGTTAGCTGACCCCGATCATTTACCGTCTATGGTGGGCGCAAGGATTGACTATGAGAAGTATTCCTCTGATCGTGCGAAGTTTCCGATCGGG
>JBKJPR010000443.1:0-4228 GCA_046594275.1 Sediminibacterium sp. | reverse complement strand
AGACATGGTATTCGTGCCTTTACTGGTTTGCGATAAGCAAGGGTACAGGGTAGGATACGGGAAAGGGTTTTACGACAGGTATCTTGTCCATTGCAGCAAAGAGATTGTCAAGATCGGCTTTTCTTATTTTGAACCCGTTGAGAAGATCATGGACACCGATGATTTTGATGTACCTTTAACTTACTGTATCACCCCGCAAAAAACCTATGAATTTTAACACGATATTTCTCAAATCTTTCCGTGTTTTACTCTTACCGTTAGCTGTTATCTATGGTTTTATCATATTTATCCGTAACAAGTTGTATGACAGGAATTACCTGAAATCAGCCGCCTTTAATTTTCCCTTGATTTGTGTAGGTAATCTGGCTGTTGGCGGCACGGGTAAATCACCCATGGTTGAATATCTGATCGAATTACTGAAACCGAGTATCAGGATCGGCACACTCAGCCGTGGGTACAAACGGAAGACCAGCGGATATGCCCTGGCTAACGAATCTACCACCGCCCTCGAAATTGGCGATGAACCCATGCAGTTTCACAGCAAGTTCCCTGATATTGCGGTTGCTTCGTGTGAAGAACGGATTGTAGGCATTCCCCACCTGCTGCAGGACGTACCTAACCTCGAAGCCATCATCCTTGACGATGCGTTCCAGCACAGAACTATAAAAGCAGGGTTGAATATTTTGTTAACTGAATGGAATAACCTCTATTCGAACGATTTCTTTTTGCCAACCGGAGATTTAAGAGATGAATGGGCCTCTGCAAAACGGGCACAGGTGATCGTTGTTACCAAATGCCCTTACAACCTTTCGGCAGAAATGAAACAAAAGATCATCCGCAGCCTGAACCCGTCTGCCATACAGAAAATATTCTTCACCACCATTGAATACGGAACACCTTACCATATTTTCAACCATGGCGATGAATGGCACCTGACACCCAGGGATGAGGTATTACTGGTTTGTGGCATTGCCAATCCCAGGCCCCTGAAAGAGTATTTACATGAAAAGACACATACCTATTACCAACTCGATTATTCTGACCATCACATTTTTTCGATAGACGACCTGAACGAGATCAAAGAAAGATTTGAGGAGATCAACGCCCATGACAAATTAATCCTCACCACGGAAAAAGATGCGGTCAGGCTTACCAAGTTTACAGAGCAACTGGCGTCGGTGCCAATGTATGTATTACCTATCCGGCATTATTTTTTATATGATGAAGGTGAACAATTTAATTTACTGGTGACTGATTTTATCAGGAACTTTAGATTCAATCCAGCAACATGAGCAAGAAAAAGTCAAAACAGAAGTCAAAATCCAAGACAACCGCCCAACACACCCTGAAAGGCAGGCTGGAAGTAACCCGTTCAGGTATGGGTTATGTGATCGTGGAAGATGTGGAAGGTGATGTGCTGGTACGCCCCGGCGATTTTACAACTGCCCTGAATGGGGATACGGTTCGGGTGAAAGTGGTGAAAGAAAATGTCCGCACCGGAAAAAAAGAAGGAAAGATCATGGAAGTGATCACCCGCAAGCAGACCGAGTTTATCGGGCATCTGCAGTTGTCTACTAATTATGCATTCTTTATCCCGGATACCGATAAGCCGATGCCAGACCTGTTTATTCCCTTAACAGAATTGAATGGCGCAAAGAATAAAGACAGGGTAGTGGCCCGGTTAGTAAAATGGGATAAGGACGATAAAAAACCGGTAGGCACCATCGTAAATGTAATGCAGCCGGAAGATGAGAATGATGCCGCCATGAAAGAACTGCTGGCGCAGGCAGGTTTCCCATTATTCTTCCCGGATGATGTGATGGAAGAAGCAGGCAGGTTACCCGATATACTTGACCAGGCAGAGATCAATAAACGAAAAGACTGCCGCGACATACTCACTTTCACCATCGACCCTGTAGATGCAAAAGATTTTGATGATGCAATATCAGTCAGGAAATTAAACAGTGGACACTACGAAATCGGGGTACATATTGCCGATGTGAGTTATTATGTAGAACCCGGAACCGAACTGGATGAAGAAGGGTATAAACGGGCTACATCTGTTTACCTTCCCGACCGGGTTAATCCCATGCTGCCGGAAAGGATATCCAATGAACTATGCTCGCTCCGCCCGCATGAAGATAAGTTTACATTCTCTGCCATTTTCCAGTTGAATACAAAAGGAGAAATCAAACAATACTGGTTAGGCAAAACAGTGATTCATTCCAATCACCGGTATTCTTATGAAGATGTACAGGAGATCATTGAAACAAAAAAAGGAATTAACCTCGAAGAAATATTATTACTGAATGATATTGCACAGCGTTTACGCAAAACACGTTTCAGCAAAGGCGCCATCAATTTCTCTTCCACAGAAGTACGTTTCCGTCTGGATGAAAAAGGAAAACCCATTGGTGTGATGTTGAAAGAAAGTAAGGAGGCTCATCAATTGATTGAAGAGTTCATGCTGCTGGCCAACAAGACAGTGGCAGAGAATGTGGCTAAACTCAAGATCAATAAAAAACCTTTGCCTTTCCCATACCGTGTACACGACAGGCCCGATCCTGCTAAACTGGAGCCTTTCATGATATTCGCAAAAAAACACGGCCATCATTTCGATACCTCAACACCGCAGGCTATTGCCCATAGTTTTAACACCATGTTACAAGCCGCCAAAGGCAAGCCTGAACAGCATGTATTGGAACAACTGGGTATACGTACTATGGCAAAAGCGATCTACACTACGGAAAACATAGGCCACTACGGACTTGCATTTGAACATTATTGTCATTTCACTTCACCCATCCGCCGATACCCTGATGTGCTGGTTCACCGTGTATTGCAATCCATCATCGAAGACAAGCCGATGACAGATAAAAAAATGGAAGAGAAATGCAAACACAGCAGTGAACGTGAAAGGGCCGCCATGGAATGTGAGCGTGCCGGTAACAAATACAAACAGGTAGAATTCCTGAAAGAACATTTGGGCGAAGTGTTTGAAGGCGTGGTAAGCGGCGTGGCAAGTTTTGGCTTCTGGGTAGAAACGGTAGCCCATAAATGCGAGGGGCTGGTGAATGTAATGGGTTTATCTGATTACGATGATTTCCGTCACATAGAAGGCGATTATAGTTTAGTAGGCATGCGCAGCGGCCGCACTTTCCGGATGGGCGACAGGGTGATGATCCGCGTCGTATCAGCCAATCTCGAAAAACGTCAGTTGGATTATGAATGGGTGATGAACGGGGATGATGAGCAAAAACGTGAAAAAGGAAGAGAGAAGAAGAAGAACAGATGACCACCCCGCCCTCCGCTTCGCCTGGGCCCCCCTCCTTTGCTCGCAAAGGAGGGGGATATATTGTACTGATGGTTCGGCGTTCGATGTTCCTTGCTCGATATTCAATATTAATCCTTCCCCACCGTTCCTTGTTCATCTGTTGGTCTGTTCATCATTCGATATTGTTTCAACGAATTCAATTCCAAATTCTGCTAATATTTTCATCACCGGTTCATAGATACCCGGAACGATAGGTATATGCAGCCCTCGCTCAACAATTTTTCCTTCCAGTAATAAAGTGGCGGCAATACCCAATGGCAAGCCAACGGTCTTCGCCATTGCAGTATGCAGGCTATCTTCTCCTTTAACTACCAATGAACTCCTGACTTTCGACTTCTCACTCCCGACTTCATATTCAATCTCATGCAACATCACTACCAGATCCTTATCCTGCGATTGTAATGCCCATTTTTTCTCAAGTATGCTTTGCAATACATCAGCCGAACAAGAGGGGCCCTTATTGATGAATGTATGATCTTCCAAACCTAAAAACGCAAACTGCTCTGATAATATTCCGCCATCCAGTGCCGGGGAGATATTCTTTTTTGTAAAATGCGATTTTAAAAAAGAGTCTACCGATAAACTGTCCGTTTCATAACTGTTTTTTTCATCCGTCAGCCCCAGGTCAACCACCATTTTCCATCCCCTGCAAAAATCAGGATGGCGTAAAGTGGTCCGGGTAAAACTGGTGGCTTCTTCAAGGCCATACGTTGAAATATAAGGCAGAGAATCGCGATTGGGGTAATAAGCCAGTTGTCCTAACCCTTCAATGCTGATCTCCGCGCAATCTTCAAACAGTTTTTCATACTTCTGCGTTTTGAGTTCTGCTAACTCTTTATACTGCGCGCCATCTTTTCCCGCCAGCACCACATTTTTCGGGTTCCAACTGATCTT
>JBKJPR010000361.1:0-5988 GCA_046594275.1 Sediminibacterium sp. | reverse complement strand
GATCCAAATGTTGAATTAATCCTGCCAAATGAAAATGGAACGCTATTCTGGAGCGCCTCATACACTTTGAAAAATGGTGATTTCCGGTTCAGGGCCAATAATAGCAATACTATTATTTTGGGTCACAATGCTTCTGAAGAAATTGGGGTTCCTAATTACAACGGGGAAAGTATACATATTGATAAGCCCGGTAATTATGCGATAAGACTGCATTTAACACATGCCGGTAATTATATGTATAGTGTTGAGAAAATTTATATCCCGTAAGTGTCAAAGTGGATAGTCAGCGTTGTTATTGGCAGCAGCGGGTTTCGCCTGATGCTACAAAAAAAGATTTATTTATGAAAATGTGATGCAAAATAAAAGTCCCACATTTAAGTAAGACTTTTTGTGACCGCGTCAGGATTCATAATCCTGCCATTTTCAGTTTTAGAAAAGATATAAAAGAGAACATGCCGACACGCTTACTTTCTAAGAATAGCGGGAATTTGGACATACAACAACAAGTAAGGTTGCCATTATTTTAACTGGTTACCAAGCCTGTTTTCTTTAACAACCTTCTGTTTTCCCTCTTATGCATTAATTTATAAACCAACGCATAAATTACCGGCAATATCAGTAAAGTAAGAATAGTCGAAGTTATTAAACCGCCAATTACCACTACAGCCAAAGGCTTTTGTGTTTCACTTCCAATACCGGTAGAAATAGCTGCAGGCATTAGGCCTATCATGGCCATTAAAGCCGTCATTACTACAGGCCGCACTCTTGATATTACACCTTCCCTTATAGCTTCATCCAAGTGCATTTTAGCTTCTAAATTTTTACGAAATACCGAAATAAGAATTACTCCATTTTGAATGCAAACACCAAACAAAGCAATAAAGCCAATACCTGCACTGATGCTGAAATTAATACCGGTTATCTGCAAGGCTAATATGCCACCAATTAATGCAAAGGGTACATTTAAAATAGTAAGCGTAGCATCCTTTACATTACCATAAGTGATGAACAAAATTAAAAATATTACCAGCAAACAAATGGGTACTACTTTGGTTAGGGTAGCAGATGCTCTTTGCTGATTTTCAAACTCGCCATTCCAGGTGATTTTGTAGCCTTGTGGGAATGCCACAGCCGCCTTTACTTTTTGCTGTGCATCTTCAATGGTACTTCCTAAATCCTTGCCCCTTACAGAAAATTTTACGGCAATATAACGCATATTATTATCCCGGTAAATAAATGCAGGCCCTGTTAATGTGTTAATGGTTGCTATTTCTTTTAATGGCACTTTTGCCCCATCACTTGTTGGCACCATCAATGCCTCAATGGCTTCCTGTGTAGCCCTGAAATCTTTTTGGTAACGCAACCTTACGTCAAATTTTCGCTCGCCTTCATATAATTGTGTGGCTGCTTTACCACCAATGGCCATTTCAATTACGGCGTTTGCATCTGCCGTATTTACACCATAAAAGGCCATCTTCTGTTGGTCAAGTTGTATCCTGAATTCTGGCTGTCCTAAATTTCTTAATACCCCTAAATCTTCAATCCCCTTTACATTCTTCAATACATCCATTACTTTATTAGCAGTACTATCCAGCACATTAAAATCTGTTCCAAATATCTTTACTGCCATTGCTGCATTTACACCGGCTACAGCTTCATCTACATTATCTCTTATTGGTTGAGAATAATTATAAACAATACCTGGAAACTTTCTTAACTGCACATCCATTTCATCTATCAGTTCTTCTTCTGCAATATGCCGTTTCCATTCTTTTTGCGGTTTTAAATCAACCTGTATCTGCACATTAAAAAAACCTTTAGGATCAGTGCCGTCATTTGTTCTGCCCACTTGCGACAGTGTTTGTTTCACCTCCGGAAACTCTTTTAGTACATCAATCATTTTATTGGAGATGGTATTGGCTTCATTCAACGATACACTCATAGGCAACTCGGCTTCTACCCATAAAGCCCCTTCATTCAACTCTGGTAAGAATTCTGTACCTAAAAATTTTGCAGATGCAAAAGATAATAGCATTATCACTAACGCAATCACAACACTTTTCTTTTGATTACGGTATACAATGTCGAGTAATTTATTTACACCCTTTTCAAAAAATAACACTACAGGGTTGTGTTTTTCTTTTACATTTTTTCTTAACAAAATACTGGATAGTGCCGGCACAAATGTGAGCGTAAATAATAATGCACCAATCAATGCAAAACCTAACGTATAAGCCAGCGGCGAAAACATTTTACCTTCTACTTTTTGAAAAGCAAAAATGGGAATAAGGCAGGTGAGAATAATTATTTTAGAGAAGAAAATAGATTTACCCATTTCTGTTCCTGTAGTTTTAAACAAGCCAAGCTTTGCCAGCTTATTAAATTTTTGCATACCCACTTCTCTTGCCCTTGCATCTAATGCTACAAACAAACCTTCTACCATTACCACAGCACCATCTATAATTATACCAAAATCAATCGCACCCATACTTAACAGGTTGGCACTCATTCCTTTTATACGCATACATATAAAAGCAAATAATAATGATAGCGGAATAATAATACTTACCGTAACAGTCGTTCGCCAATCGGCCATAAACAATAATACAATTAACGTAACCAGAATAATACCTTCAAGTAAATTGTGTATTACCGTTTCCTGTGCATAATCCATCAGGTTGGTACGGTCGTAAAAAGTATCAATTTTTACATCTTTGGGGAGTATGGTTTCATTTAATTCCTTTACCTTTTCTCTTACGGCATTTAATACTTCCGAAGGATTTTCACCTTTACGCATTACAATAATCCCTTCCAGTACATCTTCGTTCTGGTCTCTTGCAACCTGACCCAATCGCGGTTTTCCGCCTTCCATTACATCAGCTACATTTTTAACCAATAAGGGAACACCATTTATTTTATTGATAATAATATTCCGTATATCTTCAATATTATTCAACAAGCCAATACCTCTTACCAGATATGACTGACCGTTTTTTTCAATTACATCACCACCTACATTTACATTACTTTTTGATATGGCATTGTACACATCCAATGAAGTGAGATTATACTTTATCAACAACTCTGGGTTCACACTTACTTCATACGTTTTTTCTTCGCCACCAAAACTGTTTACATCAGCCACACCTGGCACACTTTTAAATTGTCTGTCCAGCACCCAGTTTTGTATCGTAGTTAAATCTCTTATACTTCTTATTGCACTCTTTAAAGTATAGCGGTAGATTTCACCTGTTGGACCGTAAGGCGGCTGAACATCTGGCTTTACGCCATCTGGTAAATCGGCCCCACCCAGCCTGCTTAATACCTGCTGCCTTGCAAAAGCATCGTCCACATCATCATCAAAAATTATTCTTATGTAAGATAAACCAAAGGCAGAAGTGGTACGTAAGTTTGCTTTTTTTTGAACTGAATTTAAAACTGTTTCCATTGGCATGGTCACAAATTTTTCTATTTCCTCTGCACTTCTGCCCGGCCATTGTGCTATAATAATAATTTGTGTATTGGTAACATCCGGAAAGGTTTCTACAGGGGTGTTTTTATAACTTATCACACCCATAACAGCAATTATTGCCGTTAAAAAGAAAACCAGGTATCTGTGGCGTAAAGAAAAATAAATAATATTTTTTATAAACTTATTCATGCCTGTCTTATAAAAGATTGAAGTATATGAAGTAAACTGCTTATTTTTCTGTTAGTGCTTTAAACAATAAAATCTGGTTGTCGGTAATAACTTTATCTCCCTGCTGTAAGCCACTTTTAATAAATACTCTATCAGCAACAGCCTTTAATATTTCTACTTCCTGCACTTTTAAGTCACATTTATCCTTATAAATAATTACATAGTTTTTACCATTTTCAGATACAATTGCTTTTCCTGAAACCGCTATGGCTTTCCTACCTTCTTTATTGGTGACAATGACATTGGCAAACATTTCCGGCTTCAGCATACCTTTATCATTGGGTAGCTTTACTCTTATCTTCATCACTTTTGTAACAGGGTCAAGTATGTTGCTAATTTCATCCACTTTCCCATAAAATGTACTAGCAGGATATGCCAATGTGGTTACAGCCGCAGTATAACCCACTTTCACTTTTGCAATATCTGTTTCATAAACATTTGCCAAAACCCATATATCTGTAATATCACCTACTATAAATAAATTTTCATTGGCATCGCTTCGTATAAAGCCTCCTTGGTTAATTTTTTTCTCCACCACATAACCGCTGATAGGAGCAGTAATAATATATGTACCATTTTCTGATGTTCGTCCTCCACCATTTATCTGGATTTGTTTTTTTAATTTGCTTGCCGTTGTAACCGCTTTTTGATAATTTTCTTTAGCCTCTATATACTCACGCTCGCTGGCTATACCATTTTTAAACAACGATTCTTGGTTATCCATTTTCTTTTTTTCGATAACTACATCATTACCTGCTGTTGATAAATCGCTATAATTGCCTGATACATCCGCACTTTTAATAATGGCTAATGTTTGCCCTTTGCTCACCTTATCACCTACTGATACATTTACCTGCAGCACCTGTCCACCACTGAAAGGATAAACTTTAGAAACTTTTTTATCATCAAAATATATTTCACCGCTTAATTTTAATTCATCCCCTACTGTACTTAGCGTGGCGGTATCTATTGTAATTATTTTTGCCAGTGAATCGGTGACGCAAACCCTTTCGATTTTAGCTGCTTCTGTTTGTTTTCTTTTACATGAAAACAATATTCCGCTGCATAGTATAAGTATCGATAAGTATTCTATTGATTTCATAAATCGTATATTTTAGTGAATGGGAATAATAGTTGTGTTAGTAGTGTAATTAATATCTTCAATAGATTTTATAAGGGTGTTATGTTGCTCAACCAGCTTTAGCTTGGTATCTTTATAGGCATCAATAAAATCTATAAATTCCAGTAAGTTTATTTGTCTTGCCTGATAGCTTTTAAGCATATTTCCAAATAAGTCATCATACTTTTTAGAAAAATCTAATTGCTGTAAACTATTTACCTTCTGCATGTATTTGAATTTAATGACAGCCGCAGTTACTTCGTTTTTAATTTTACTGAATAGCAGATTTGTCTCTACTTGCTGTTGTTTAACAGTGAATTGTGAAGATTTTATATTTCCCTGATTTTTATTAAAAATATTTAATGGTACAGAGATTGCCAAGCCAAAATAATTAGAATTGTAACTGTTTCGCTGGTCAAATTCTGTCCCGATATTTATATCTGGTTTAGCCAATGCTTTTTGATAAATAAGATTATGGTTTTGAAAATCTAAAGCCGTTTGCGCTATTTTAGCATCGGGACGGTTTGTCATAGCTGATTTTATAATACTGTCCATTGGCGGTAGTGAAACTGTTGTAAGTTCTCCAAATTTGTAATCCAACTGCGGAGCAATAAAACTACTTTCAGTTGATTGCAATAATAATTTCAATTCAGTTTGAACGGACATTATAGCTGACTCAATATTTACTAACTCATTCTGCAGATTAAACAACAATGCTTTTAAACGCATATTATCTTTTAAGGCTATATTACCAGCTTTTAATTCTTCGTCCATTCCGGTTATTAAATGCTGTAGTTCTGCTATTTCTCCATCATATACTTTTTTAATTTTTAGCTGGTGATTGATTTCTAATAAATCATTTCTTAAAGTATAATGAAGGCTTCGCAATACGTTGTCAAACTGTTCTTTTGCCAATGTGGTATTATCTGTGGCTAATTGCGCTAGTTTTGTTCTTTTACCTGCGGTACGAATCAGTTGTGTAAGCTGTATATATACCTGTCCATAGTCAGCATTATGACGGAAAAAATTTCCATCGTAAATATTTTGATCAGTATTTAAAACAGGGTTATCCCAAAGTTTTGCCTGTTGAATTAAAGCCTGGTTAGCATCAATATTGTATTTAGCTGCCAGCAACGAAAGATTATTTTGGAGAAATATTTTTTCTGCA
>JBKJPR010000346.1:0-4288 GCA_046594275.1 Sediminibacterium sp. | reverse complement strand
GCAGAGATGAAGGTGTTTTTGATCCCATAATCATCAGACAGGGAAACAGTCAATTGAGTACTTTGTGGTTCCCAGGACGCAATGACCGTATTGGGTTTGGGGGATTGAACCACGATCGCAGGAGGCTGGTCCTTTATCATTTCTAACTGGTATAGTTCTGACAAGGAGGATCCGACCTGCACCTGGTAAAATCCGGAACTCCTGACTTGCTTATGGGTTGACCAGCGGGTATAATTTTTATTAACTGGCTGAAGCTGCAAGACAGAATTATCATTAAAGATCAATTGAACCCTTTCCACTTCAGTTGTTGTACTAATTTGCCAGGCAAGGTTTCCACCCTCTTCAACCACCACATTAAACTTATCCTGTTCCCGTACACGTTTTCCTGTATAAGCCGGTGGGGTTACCTGTATACTTACCTCTTCCACTTGTGGCAGTTTGGTTTCCCGTCTAACCAGGCTACTGTTATTGACTGTTTTTGAGTTGCCGGTTTCCTGCCGGTTAACAGGTATAACAAACAGTACAAGGCAGGCAAGCAAAGCCGCCAGAAGAAAGATAAAGGATGTTCGAAGTTTCCTATTAATCCCTTTTGGCTGCCGGATGTTTTCAGTAATAGCCTGATCAACAGTATGCACCTGCAGTTTCTCCAGCAAATTTAAGTCTGCATAAGGTTTCAGCAATAAGCCGGCACTCTCCTGCAACTCCGGGAAAGTAATATTTAGAAATTTTGATACATCGTCTTCCGTTAGATTTTTATATACAATACGGGAGACCAGCAATGAGAGTGCAAGGAATATAAGAGGCATAAAAATCCAACTTATATGAAATACCCGGATAGCTATGGCTGATATAAACAAGCTAATAGCTAATACAAGTACCAAATGCGAAAGCAGGATTCTGACTGTCCACTTTTTATGTAGTTCACGGATAATATGCTTGCCCCTTAGTTCATGCATACCCTTCCCTCCTTTTCTTCCTGAACGAAACGATCCTTTCGAAAAGGAATAAGATAAAAGCCACGACCCAGAAAGGTTTGGTGAGATCCATTTTTTGCAACAGGCCGGATTTGGGTAATAGAAGCGCTTCATCAACAACTTTTGGCTGAATCTGCTGTTCATCCAACACCATTTTGCCTGTTGCCTGCATTCCCTTTGGATGGTTTATTTCATTAAATACCAACTCATATATGACCTGTGGAAATTGTTCGCTCCATACCAGCCCATTCCACTGTGGATCAAACCGGCTATAAAAATGAAATACTGAGTGGTTCCCTTTCTCTTTGCTTAATATAGTTTCTCCATACCCATTCTTCCATATCGCATACTCATTTCCCCGATCCATTTGCGTAATCACTTTAAAAACCGGTAACCCTTCACTTGCCGATACATCTCCCGTTACAATACCTGAATGAATATTTTTCACAGGCCCTTTCGCATACGCAAATACCCTGCTTTTTAAAAGTGGTGACGGGATCCTATTTTCTGATAGCCAGAACAGCCAGTCATATTTTCCAGCTATGTTTGTGATAGTACTTACAACAGTTGTATTGATCTTACGTTTCGTGAAATCCCTGATGGCATCCATAGCGGCTTTCAAGTAACTGGCATCGGCCCCTTGCCTGTCTGCATAAATACATACGGTAAGGGTAGAAGTATCTACTGTAAATTTTTCATTCAATGCCATGCGGGGAATATCCCGGAATGTATAATAGGCACCTGTGGTATTACTATGCCCGGTTATTATGCGAATACTGTCTGTAAAAGTCTCATACGCTTTTTCAACCCATGTTGATGCGGTATCATTTGAAGTGTAAACCTGCCACTTTATATCCATAGAAACTTCCGGGCGGCTTCCTGCAAACCTGGCTGCATTATTATCAGTAAACAAATAAAGCGGGAGTGTAGCTGGAACCCGCTGGTTCAATTCTTTTAGTAATGACCAATAAGATTCCTTTGCTGGCAGAGTGGAATCATACTTTATCTTTATTGCATCTGCGATTTTCACCTCTTCAAATCCTTTAGTAAAGTAGTGGAATGCATAACCCGATGCCAATAGTGAGTCTACCAACGGCTTAAAATGATAGTACGTTTCCTGCACCGTTTGTCTTTCCATTAATACCCATCCTTTCCCCTTGGCCTTGTCAACCTGGTTTTGCAGCAAAGGTTTGCCCAGTATAAGAGCCAGAATGATCAATAACAGACAGCGCAGTAACAGCAATAGCAACTCTGATAATTGCAAACTTCTTGAATGAGACCTCGCAGTTTCTGTAAGAAAAGCAATGCTCCCTACTTTTAGTGTTTTGCCCTGCTTAATGTTCCATAAATGAATGATAACCGGGACAACTATCCCGGCGCTTGCCCAAAGCCATATGGGTTGTACAAATTGAATCAAACTTTATCCTCTTATTTTGTTTCGTTGCTTTAAGAAATCTGCCAATGCTTTATCTACCGGCTCATCCATTCTTATCATCCGGTAAGAAATGTTTTTATCCAATAGCGCAGTTCTTACTTCTGCCATGTGTTTTTCCAGTTGCTCTTTATACAACCTGCTATTAGAAGACTGATCTATGCGGATGGTTTTCCCTGTTTCAAGGTCCTCTAATGCAGCATAGCCTTTGTAATCGAGTTCCAGTTCGTTCCGCCCCATTATATGAAATACAATGATCTCATGGCGGTTGCTGGATAAGGAATGCAGCAGCCTGGTAATTTCACCCTCCTCCTCATAGTAATCGGTGATAAAGATCAATAACTCCTTTTTGAGGCTCCCGGAAAAAATATCTTTATAGTGGATAGGTTTTGTGAACTTTCCGGCAGGCTCTATTTTTTCCAGTTGATAAAATATCCGTGACAGATGCTGGTGATCTTTTCGTGAAGGCAATGAAAACAAATTTCCATCCTGAAACACGTATAATCCGGTTGCATCACCTTGCCGGCTGGCCAGGTAAGCCAGCGCTGCTGCTAAATATCTTGCATATTCTATCTTTGAAAGGCCGCTGTCTGCATGCTGCATTGATGCGCTCGCATCAATTAAGAACCGGACTGAAATGCTGGTTTCAATTTCAGATTCGCGGATATAATAACGATCGCTTCTGGCAAACATTTTCCAATCAAGCCTTCTCAGGTCATCACCTTCCTGGTAGCTGCGGTATTGACTGAATTCCATGCCTTCCCCTTTCAGGCTACTTGCATGAATGCCTGCCATAAAACCATCTACCATTGTTTTAGCAACCAGGGGGAGGTCTTTAATGGCCATCAATATTTTCGGATCCGCAAGCCTGCTCATATGGTTCTGTTTTTATACAAGCTTTCCTTTGGGGCGTTCAATGAATTGTAACAGTGTAGTGGTCACATCATCAGAAGTTATGTTTTCCGCTTCGGCCTTGAAGTTCATAAGAATGCGATGGCGCAAAACAGGTGCGGCCATGGTATGTATATCCTCCATGATAACCGCATAACGGCCTTTGAGTAAGGCCCTTGCCTTAGCCGTAAGAATAAGCGCCTGGCCCGCACGTGGGCCACTACCCCAGTTTACAAACTCCTTTACAAACTCAATAGATGATGTATCAGGCCGGGTTGCCCGGATAAGGCTGGTAACATACTGCACCAACTCATCATTGATGCTTACATCACGAACAAACCTTTGTAGCTGTTGTATCTCTGTTGCATTCAATACCGGTTGAACATCTGCTTTTTTATTCCCGGTGGTGCTGTTTAAAATATTGATCTCTTCCAGTTCTGTTGGATAACCGATTTTCACATACAGCAAAAACCTGTCGAGTTGTGCTTCCGGAAGCGGATACGTTCCTGCCTGTTCTATCGGGTTCTGGGTGGCCAGTATGAAGAAGGGCCTGTCGAGGGGATATGTTTTACCGCCATAAGTCACTTCAAACTCCTGCATGGCTTCCAGTAAAGCGGCCTGAGTTTTGGGTGGCGTACGGTTGATCTCATCGGCCAGTACGATATTGGCAAAAAGCGGGCCTTTATTGAATTTGAAAAACCTTTTCCCGGTTGCATGATCCTCTTCCAGTATTTCTGTACCTACGATATCGGTAGGCATCAGATCGGGGGTAAACTGTATGCGGTGAAATGATAAATGCAGGGCACGGGACATGGTTTTTACCATCAGCGTTTTTGCGAGCCCCGGTACACCTTCCAGCAAACAATGCCCGCCTGCCAGTAATGCTACGATGATCTCTTCCAGGATAACATCCTGTCCAATGATCACTTTCTGCATCTCAGCTTTCAATTGTGATAGTTTACCCAATAATTCCTTTATCGTGCTTTCTGAT